>DASTDT010000208.1:0-11648 GCA_035710225.1 Sphingomicrobium sp. | reverse complement strand
CCGCTCATGATCAGCGCCTGGGCCCGGGTCCGGCTTTCGGCCAGCCCGCGCGCGACGAGCAACTGGTCGGCGCGAACCTTGGCGCTCAGGCGATCGCTCCCGCGTCGGCCTCCATGCCGGTGTCGTTGCGGCGAAGGGCCTTCAGCACCGTCTCGACGATGTGCGGGGCATTGAGGCCGGCATCGTCATATTGCTTTTCGGGCTTGTCCTGGTCCTGGAAGCGGTCGGGCAGGCGCATGGTTCGAAGCTTGAGGCCGCCGTCGATCAGCCCCTCGTCGCTGGCCATGGTCAGAACGTGCGCGCCGAAGCCGCCGATCGCCGCTTCCTCGATCGTTACCGCGACCTCGTGGGTTGCCAGCAACCGGCGGATGAGGGCTTCGTCGAGCGGCTTCATGAAGCGCATGTCGGCGACAGTGGTCGAAAGGCCCCGGGCCTCGAGCAGCTCGGCCGCTTTTTCGGCCTCCTCGAGCCGCGTTCCGAGCGACAAAATGGCGACGGTCTTGCCCTCGCGAACCACCCGTCCCTTGCCGATCTCCAGCCGCTGGGGCTCGGCGGGCATCGCCAGGCCCCGGCCGTTGCCGCGCGGGTAGCGCACGGCGATCGGGCCGTCGTCGTGAAGCGCCATGGTGTGAACCATGTGGGTCAGCTCGACCTCGTCCGCCGCGGCCATCACCACGAAATTGGGAAGCGTGCCGAGATAGGCCAGATCGAAGCTCCCGGCATGAGTGCAGCCGTCGGCGCCGACCAGCCCGGCGCGGTCCATCGCGAAACGCACCGGAAGATTCTGGATGGCGACGTCGTGAACGACCTGGTCGTAGGCGCGCTGTAGGAAAGTCGAATAGATGGCGCAGAACGGGCGGTGCCCCTGGGCGGCGAGGCCGGCGGCGAAGGTCACCGCATGCTGCTCGGCGATTCCGACGTCGAAGGTGCGGTCAGGGAACGCCTGTTCGATCTTGTCGAGCCCGGTTCCGGAGGGCATTGCCGCGGTGATCGCGACGATCTTGTCGTCGCGCGCCATCTCGGCCTTCAGCGCATCGGCGAATACGCCGGTGTAGCTTGGCGGGCCGCCGCCAGGGCCCTTGTCCTGCTTGCCGGAAACGACGTCGAACTTGACCACGCCGTGATATTTGTCGGCGCTGCTTTCGGCCGGGCCATAGCCCTTGCCCTTGTGGGTGACGGCATGGACCAGGATCGGGCCGTCCTCGGCATCGCGGACGTTCTCGAGCACTTCGACCAGCGCTTCGACATTGTGGCCGTCGAGCGGGCCGACGTAATAGAGGCCCAGCTCCTCGAACAACGTGCCGCCGGTGACCCAGCCGCGCATATATTCCTCGGTCCGCTCGGCAAAGCGCTGGACCGGTTCCGGCATGCGAGCGGCGATCTTCGCGGCGATGCGCCGAGGCGCCAGATACTTGTTGGAGCTGACCAGCCGCGCCAGCGAGTTGCGGAGGCTCCCGACCGGCGGAGCGATCGACATGTCGTTGTCGTTGAGGATGACGATCAGCCGGTTGCCGGCGGCTTCCGCATTGTTCATCGCCTCATAGGCCATGCCCGCGCTCATCGCGCCGTCGCCGATCACCGCGATGGCGCGGCCTGGCGTTCCCGAGAGCTTGTTGGAGATGGCGAAGCCGAGCGCCGCCGAGATCGAGGTCGAGCTGTGGGCCGCGCCGAACGGGTCGTACTCGCTTTCGCTGCGCTTGGTGAAGCCGCTGAGGCCACCGGTCTGGCGGATGGTGCGGATTCGCGAGCGGCGGCCGGTTACGATCTTGTGCGGATAGGCCTGGTGCCCGACGTCCCACACCAGCCGGTCGTTGGGCGTATCGAACACGTAGTGGATGGCGATGGTCAGCTCGACCACGCCGAGCCCGGCGCCGAGGTGGCCGCCGGTGACGGAAACCGCCGAAATCATCTCGGCGCGAAGCTCGTCGGCGAGCTGAGGCAGCTGGCTCTTGGCCAGCTTGCGGATGTCGGACGGGTACTGAACCGTGTCGAGCAACGGGGTCTGAGGACGATCGGACATGCCGTCCGCACTAGCGCGGGACACCGTCGATGTCACCAAGGCGGCCGAGCCGATGCCCTAAAGCCGGTGTTTTTCAGGAAAAGATCAGATTTGCCTCACGCGCAGTCGCCGCAGCGGCCGCGCACCTCGATCACCGGGCGCGAGGCCTCGAAGCCGGCTTTTGAGGCGGCTTCGCGAACGCCGCCCGACAGCGCGTCGTCGTCGATATGCTTGGCCTGGCCGCACGTGTCGCAAATAAGGAAGATGCAGTCATGAAGGCAGCCGGGATGCTGGTTGGCGACATAGGCGTTGGCGCTCTCGACTCGGATCGCGAGGTTGGACGCGACGAACAGATCGAGGATCCGGTAGACGCTATTGGCGGCAATCCGGCGGCCCAGCGCGGTCGAGACCGCTTCGGCGATGTCATAGGCCGAGGCCGGGCGGTCGAAACCGGCCAGCGACGCGAACACCGATTCGCGCATCGCCGTCCACTGCTCGCCCTTGCCGGTCAGCCGCTCGCGCGCTGCCTCGCGAAGCGCGTCGCCGCGGTGGAGGTGATGATCGTGGCCGCCCATGAGCATTTGAATAGGCCGGTCGGCTCATGCCGACAAGCGAGCTAGTCGGCCGCGATGTTGTTGAGCCGGTGGCCCAGCGCGAGGATTGCCACGCCGACGATCGTCGCCATCGCTTCCGATCCGTCGTGCGGCAGGGTCAAGGCGCCGGCCATCACCCCGAGACCGAGGCCGCCGACCGCCGACGGCATTGCATAGCCATGCTCAGCGACGCCCTTGCCGAGTGCGAGCATGCCCATCGCCATGGCAATGGCGAGGCCGACTTCGTGGACCCAGGCTGCGCCAAGCACGCTCCCCGCGCTGGCGAGGAGGGCGAACGCCACACTGGTGGCAAGGCAATGGACGAGGCACAGGCCACTGAGGCCGATCGCCAGCCGATCGAGCCTGACAGTCGAGATTGCCCCTTGCGCCATGCGACCTACATAGCCGCCAAGTGCCGAAGTTACAATATCACATCGCCCATGATCATGCGCCATTGGCAGCGGCCCGTCCGATGGCCTATCGCGCCCGGCGATGACCCCGCCGACCGCCCGCCCGATCGCCGTCGCCCGCTGGCTGCTCGCCGTCGCCGGACTGGTGTTCGCGATGGTCGTCGTCGGCGGAATCACGCGGCTGACCGAAAGCGGGCTGAGCATCACCCGCTGGGACCTCATCAGCGGAACCCTGCCGCCGCTGAGCGAGGAGGCGTGGGCGCGGGCGTTCGAACTTTACCGGCAGACCCCGGAGTTTCGCGAGATCAACGGCCCGGCCGGAATGGGCCTGGCCGAATACAAATTCATCTTCTTCTGGGAATGGGTGCACCGTCTGCTCGGCCGGCTGGTCGGCCTTTCCTTCGCATTGCCGCTTGCCTGGTTTGCGATCAAGCGGGCCATTCCACGCGGCTACGGCTGGCGGCTGGTCGCGCTGCTCCTGCTTGGCGCCGGCCAGGGCGCGCTCGGCTGGTACATGGTCCAATCCGGCCTCGCCGACCGCACGGACGTCAGCCATTTCCGCCTTTCGGCGCACCTCCTGCTCGCTCTGTTCATCCTGGCCGCGCTGGTATGGACCGCGCTCGACCTGAAGCGGCTGGCCGCCAGCGGCGGCAACCACCCGGCCCGGGTGACCGGGCTTGGCGCGACCGTGGCGCTGGTGCTGTTCCTCCAGCTCCTGCTCGGCGCGTGGGTCGCGGGGCTCGATGCCGGCTACGTCGCGCGTGACTGGCCGGCCATGCAGGGCCAGCTGGTGCCAGACGGCATCGACTGGGCCCGCGGTTTGGGCTTCGCCCTCACCCACGACCCTTTTCTGCTCCATTTCCTGCATCGCTGGTGGGCGTGGGTGGCGGCTGCAGCTTTGATCGTGCTGGCCCGCGCCGTGCGCGGCCTTGACCGCCGCGCGTCCATCGCCATCCACAGCGCGTTCGGCTTTCAGATCCTGCTCGGAATCGCCACCGTGATGAGCGGCATGAACATCGTCCTCGCCGTGCTCCACCAGGCCGTCGGCGCCCTGCTCGTCGGCGCGACCGCTTGGGGAATGCACGTCCACGGCCGGACGGCGCGATGAGCATCGTCACCGTCTATGCCGTATTCGCCGACTTGGCCGAGGCCCAGGCGATCGGCCGGGCGATGGTCGAGGAGCGGCTGGCGGCCTGCGTCAACATCCTCCAGCCGTGCCGGAGCATCTATCGCTGGGAGGGGGCGATAGAAACGGCAAGCGAGGTCCCAGCGCTTTTCAAGACCACGGTGGACGGCGCCGAGGCCCTGATCGCCGCAATCGCCGGGCGCCACAGCTATGAGGTGCCCGCGATCGTAGCCTGGCCGATCGCAACCTCCGCGCAAGGCTACGCGGCGTGGGTCGAGGAGACTGTCGGGTAGTATTTTACCCGCCGGGAATAGCCCGCTTTTGCTTGACTTTTGCCCCCTTCGCCGCGATTAGCCGCTCCACAAGCGCTGGCCGTCGCCGGCGCTTTCCTGTTTTCATGAAGAGGTGGACGCCATGAAGGCGCTGATGAAGACCACCAAATCGGTCAAGCCGGCCGAGGTGGTAAAGAAATGGCATCTGATCGATGCCGAGAACCTGGTTGTCGGCCGGGTGGCGACGATCATCGCCAACATCCTGCGCGGCAAGCACAAGCCGAGCTTCACCCCGCACGTCGATTGCGGCGACCATGTCGTCGTCATCAACGCCGACAAGGTGCGCTTCACCGGCAACAAGCTGAAGCAGAAAATCTATTACAAGCATACCGGCTATGCCGGTGGCCTCAAGGAAACGCCGGCGGGCAAGGTGCTCGAGGGCCGCTTCCCCGAGCGCGTGCTTGAAAAGGCCGTCGAGCGGATGATCCCGCGCGGGCCGCTTGGCCGCGACCAGATGCGCGCCTTGCATCTCTATAATGGCGCCGAGCATCCCCATGCCGGGCAGAGCCCCGAGCCGCTCGACGTCGCGTCGATGAACCGCAAGAACAAGGTGGGCGCATAATGGCCGACAAGAAGAAGTCTTTGTCCGATCTGGGCGCGCTGACCAGCGAGCCGGTCGAGACCCCCGCCGCCGCCGAGGCGGTTGTCGAGACTCCCGCAGCCGAAGAGACGGAAACCGTCGCCCAAGGTCCCGGCGTTTCGACCCAGGGCCCGCAGATCGAAGCCGTGCTTCGCGAGCAGCAGATCGACAAGCATGGCCGCGCCTATGCCACCGGCCGCCGCAAGGACGCCGTTGCCCGCGTGTGGCTCAAGCCCGGAAGCGGCAAGATCGAGATCAACGGCCGCGACCAGTCGGTCTATTTCGCTCGTCCGACTCTTCGCCTGGTGATCAACCAGCCGTTCGACGTCACGGACCGCAAGGACCAGTACGATGTCGTCGCCACCGTCAAGGGCGGCGGGCTCTCCGGCCAGGCCGGCGCGGTCAAGCACGGCATCGCTCAGGCGCTCAGCCGCTTCGAGCCGACGCTTCGCACCGCGGTCAAGCGCGAGGGCTTCCTGACCCGCGATCCGCGCGTCGTCGAGCGCAAGAAGTACGGCCGCGCCAAGGCCCGCCGCAGCTTCCAGTTCTCGAAGCGCTAGGGTTTCGAACTTTCGAAAAACGAAGGGCGGTCCCTTGGGGGCCGCCCTTTTCGTATCTGGCCGTTCGCCGCCCGCGGGGCTTGCCAAGCTGCCCCGGCTTCGCCAACCGGGGACTTTAATGACCAGTATCGAAGACATTCCCGGTCTCCTCGACCAAGTCGAGGCGCTTCACGACAAATCAGTCGGCAATCTGCGCGAGGCGCTGCGCCGCTTCGCCGCCGACGGAACCCGGCCCGAGCCGGGCGACCGCGCCGACGGCCTGTTCGCCTATCCCGAGCTGCGCCTGCGCTACGACCCGGTTAGCGCGCCGCCGGTCTCGTCGCGGGCGTTCGCGCGGCTCAGCCAGCCCGGCACCTATGTCAGCTCGATCGCCCGCCCGCGCCTGTTCCGCGCCTATCTCGCCGAGCAGCTCGAGCATCTCGTCCGCGACTATGACGTCGAGGTCAGCGTCGGCCACAGCCCGAGCGAGATCAGCTATCCCTATGTGCTCGATTCGGAGGTCGACCTGGGCGGCCTGTCGAGCACCGAGCTGTCGCGCTGGTTCCCGTCGACCGAGCTCGTCCACATCGGCGATGAGGTCGCCGACGGCGTGCTCGATCCGGCGCTGCTCGACGACCGCCCGCTGGCGCTGTTCGACGGGCCCCGGACCGACTTCAGCCTGGCGCGCCTCAAGCATTACAGCGGCACTCCGCCGGAGCATTTCCAGCACTTCGTCCTTTTCACCAACTATGTCCGCTACGTCGACGAGTTCGTCCGCTTCGCAGTCGATGCGCTGCGCCGCGAGAATGGACCGTTCTCCCGCCTGTCGGTGCCCGGCGGGACGTTTGAGCGCGGCGACCTCAACGACGCCGAGGCACAAATCGCCGCGGGCTCGTGGCGGCGCCACCAGATGCCGGCCTACCATCTGATGGCGCCCGGCGGCACCGGAGTCACGCTGGTCAACATCGGCGTCGGGCCGAGCAACGCCAAGACGATCTGCGACCATATCGCCGTGCTCCGTCCGGAGGCGTGGCTGATGATCGGCCATTGCGGCGGTCTTCGCCCCAGCCAGACTATCGGCGACTATGTACTCGCCCATGCCTACCTTCGCGACGACCACGTGCTCGACGAGATGCTTCCGCCGGAAATCCCGATCCCGGCCATCGCCGAGGTCCAGACCGCCTTGTTCGACGCCACCGTCAAGGTCACCGGCGAGGACGAGGACAGCGTCAAGAAGCGGCTCCGCACCGGCACCGTGGTGACCACCGACGACCGCAATTGGGAGCTTCGCTACACGCTCTCCGCGCTTCGCTTCAACCAGAGCCGGGCGGTGGCGATCGACATGGAATCGGCCACGGTGGCCGCCCAGGGCTACCGCTTCCGGGTTCCTTACGGCACGCTGCTGTGCGTCAGCGACAAGCCGCTCCACGGCGAATTGAAGCTGCCGGGCCAGGCCAATGCCTTTTACGAGCGCTCGATCAGCCAGCATTTGCGGATCGGCATCGAGGCGCTGCACCTGCTCAAGCGCGAGGGCGAAGGCCTCCACAGCCGCAAGCTGAGGAGCTTCGACGAGCCGCCGCTGCGCTAGGCGGGCGGGGTCCAGCCCTTCGGCGTCAGGTCGATGATCCGCCCCTTCTGCGGAACCGGCGGATTGCTCTTCAGATAGGCTTCGGTCGCATCGAGATCGAGGCCGCCGTCGACCGGGTTGATCCCGCGCGACAACACGGTGAAATTGTCGCCGCCCGAGGCGAGGAAATTGTTTACCGTCACGCGATAGCTGCGCGCCGGATCGATCGGCTTGCCGTCGAGCAGGATCTCAACGATCCGCTGCCCCGCCGGCCGCGACTTGTCGAACGACACCCGTACGTTCGCCGAGGGCATCAGCAAATTGGGCCGAGCGACGCTGTTGCTGCCGCTGTCGAACTGCTGCTCGAGCAGCGCCTTCACCATCGCCCCGGTGAGGCTGACCGTCACAAGACTGTTGGCGAAGGGCTGGAGCGCGAAAATCTGGCCGTAGGTGACGGTCCCGTCCGGCGCCGGGAGAAGATCGGTGCGAGCGCCGCCATTGTTCATGAAAGCGAAGTCGGCCGCGCCTTTGGCGGGGTCGCGGGCGATGAACAACTGCCCGTCGGCAATGAACGAGGAGGCTTGCGATTCCTCGCTGATGGCGCCCTTCGCAAGCGGCCCGGCGAGCTTGCCGACCGGGCGTTCGGCGACCACCGAAGCCGCCGCCTTGTAGCGCGCGACGAGGGCGGCGACGCCAGGGTCCGGGGCGAACTGCTGATAGGCCGGGTTGAGCGGCGCCTGGACCCGCGCGTTAGCGATCGCCTCCCCCTGGACCGGCACGAATTCGGCGCGCTGGGCGGCCAGCGTGCCGTCGGGCGCGAAGGTCAGGCGGATGTCGGTCACCAGAGCGCCATAGCGGCCGGCGCTGGTCAGCAGCCGGCTATCGCCGCCCGCCGCCACCCGGCAGATATAGGCCTGGTGGGTATGGCCGGAGATCACGAGGCCGATGGCGGGGTCGAGCCGTTCGACAATCGGCATCACGTCGCCGGCCAGGCCGGGACAGCTCTGGTCGTCGAACTTGCCGTCGGTCGAGGCGCCTTCGTGAATCAGGAGCACGATCGCCTGCGCCCCGGCGGATTTCAGGTAAGGCACCAGCGCGTTGGCGGTTCCGGCCTCGTCGAGAAAGGTCAGCCCCTTGACTCCATCGGGCGAAACCAGCGTCGCCGTCCCCTTCAGGGTCATGCCGATGAAGCCGATCCGCACCCCGCCGATGTCGCGGATCGCGGTTGCTGGAAGAATCGTGTCGTTTCCTTCCAGAACGTTGGCGGCGAGATATTGGAAGCCCGCCCCGGCGAACGGCTCGAGCGCGCACGAGCGGCGGGTCTCGCGTTCCTGCTTCGCGCGGCAGCCCCCCGCCTGCATGCGCTTCAGCTCGGCAGGACCGCGGTCGAACTCATGGTTGCCGACCGCGGCGATCTCCAGCCCGCTGTCGCTGAGCGCCCGGATGGTCGGCTCGTCATAATAGAGCGAGGAGACGAGCGGACTGGCGCCGGTCAGATCGCCCGCGGCGACAGTGATGCTGACCGCCGTCCGCGCAGCCTTCAGAGCGGTGGCCAGATAGGCCGCGCCGCCGACCGGCACCTTGCCCTTCGACCCTTCGTAGACGAGGCCAGGCGGCTCGAGATTGCCGTGGAAGTCGTTGATCGCCAGGATCTGCACCTCGCGCGCCTGCGCCGGCGGCGCGGCAATCGGAGCGCGCTGGACGGTGGTGCAGGCGGACAGCAGGGCAAGGGACAGAAAGGCAGCGAAACGGCGCATCGCAAATGCTCCAATCAGCGATTGCGGCAACGCTTAGCCCGCGCCACAAGACATTGCCATGACAGACGAAGACCTCATCGCCGCAGCCCGCACCGCGGCGCTCAGGGCCTATGCACCTTATTCCCGATTCTCGGTCGGCTGCGCGATCGTGAGCGTCGACGGCGATATGGTGACCGGCGCCAATATGGAAAACGCCTGCTACCGGCTCGGCCTGTGCGCCGAGCAGAGCGCACTGACCGCCGCCCAGCACGCCTTCGGGCTCGGCAAGGTGGCACGGATCGCGGTGGCCGGCGGCGACGGATCGGGCGCCGAGCTTCGCGGCGAAGCGCCGGTGACGCCGTGCGGCGGCTGCCGCCAGGCAATCCTCGAAGCGGCCCAGCTGGGCGGCCGCGACATCGACATCCTGTGCGCGTCGGGCGACGGCAACAGCGTCGAGCGGCACGCGCTTTCGACCCTGATCCCCAACGGCTTCGGGCCCGCCAACCTCAAGGATTCCGGCTGAGATGCGGATCGAGGGCGACTATCGGGCCAACGGCTATGCGCTGATCCGCGAGATGATCCCGCGCGAAGTGGCGCGCGCGCTGATGAACCGCATTCGCACCGACCTCGGGCCGGGGCCGGTCAAGCTGCCTCCGAGCGAAGTGGCGCCGATCCTCAATCGCAACGCGCTCGAGATCTACGGCAATCAGTATACGCCGCTCCAGACCTTCCTGTGGGCGCTGACCGGACCGATGGAGCAGGTCACGGGCAGCCGGTTGATCCCGACATATGATTATTTCCGGGTCTATCGCGAGGACGACGTGTGCCGGGTCCACCGCGACCGCCCGGCGTGCGAGCACAGCCTGTCGCTGACCCTCGATTACAGCGACGACGCGCCGTGGCCGCTCGAGGTCGGGAGCGCCGGCATGGACGGGCCCCGCGACGAGGTGGCCGAGAACTTCGGAACCGAGCCGATGGCCTCGATGGCGATGGAGATCGGCGACGCGGTCGCCTATCGCGGGGTCACGCACCGCCATGGGCGCACCATGCCCAACCCGAACCTGTGGTCGGCGCACCTGTTCCTTCACTGGGTCGACCGCGACGGACCTTTTGCCGACCAGGCGTTCGACGGCGCGGGCATGCCGGCGCCGGTCAATTTCACCTTCGCGTAAAGCGGCGCCTCACTTCAGCTTGATCTCGCGAAGCCGCTCCTGGAGGTATTCGTCGGCGGTGATCGGCGGCCATTTCGGCTGCTCGCCCGGCGGCACCGTTCCCGGCAGCGCCTCGATCAGGAAGTCCGAGCGGAAGTGGAGGAAGAACGGCATCGAGTAGCGCGCCTTCGACGCCCGGTCGGGCGCGGGGTTGACCACCCGGTGCGAGGTCGAGCGCAATTTGCCGTTGGTCAGCCGCTGAAGCATGTCGCCGATGTTGATCACCAGCTCGCCCTTTTTCGGGCTGACGTCGAGCCAGCGGCCGTCCTTGGTCAAAAGCTGCAAGCCCGCTTCCTCGGCCCCGAGCAGAAGCGTGATGGTGTTGATGTCCTCATGCGCGCCGGCGCGGATGTGGTTACCGGTCGGCTTGTCGATCGGCGGGTAGTGCAACAGCCGCATGACCGAATTGCCGTCGCGCACGGTGTCGGTGAAATAGTCCTCGTCGATCTTGAGGAAGCGGGCGACGGCGCGAAGCACCTTGACCCCGGCCTCGTCGAACGCGGCGTAGAGTTTCTGGAACGTCTCCTTGAAACCCGGCACTTCGTCGGGCCAGACGTTGTCGCCCATGTGCGCGCGGAAGGGGTGGCCCTCGGGCAGGTCGCGGCCGACGTGCCAGAATTCCTTGAGGTCGTGGGCCGATGCGCCCTTGGCCGTCTCGATCCCGAACGGCGTATAGCCCCGCGCGCCGCCCGACCCTTCGATCTTGTAGCTGCGCTTGACGTCCTCGGGCAGCGCGAAGAACGCCTTGGCCTTCTCCTCCGCGTCATCGATCAGATGCTGGGGAATGCCATGGTCGCGGATGATCGCGAAGCCATAGTCGACGAAGCTCCGCCCGATCTCGTCGGCGAAGGCCTGCGGATCGCGCTCGGCGTCATTGAGCGAAACGGAAGCGACGGTGTCGCTGGTCAGAATGTCGGTGGTCATTGCGGCCTCTTAGCAAAGCCGGAAGCGACTGTGAAACCTATGGAAGCATCAAACCCGCCAGCGCCGCGCTCATCAAATTCGCAAGCGACCCCGCGAGAAGCGCTTTCAGGCCGAGCCTGGCGATCACCGGGCGCTGGTTCGGCGCGAGGTTGCCAACCACCGCCAGCTGGATCGCGATCGAGCTGAAATTGGCGAAGCCGCACAAGGCGAAGGTGATGATCGCCCGGCTCCGCTCGCTGAGCGCGGCGGCCGCGCCCTGCGCATTGCCGAGGTCGATGAAGGCGACGAATTCGTTCAGCACGACCTTGGTGCCGAACAGGCCGCCGGCGACGCCCGCCTCGCTCCACGGAACGCCGATCAAATACATCACCGGCGCAAACAATGCGCCCAGCCCCGCCTGCATGCTCCAGCCGTCCTGGCCGACAGCATTGCCGATGCCGCCGATAATGCCGTTGAGAAGCGCGACGAGCGCAACGAACGCCAGCACCATCGCGCCGACCGCGACCGCCAGCTTGACGCCGGTCTGGGCGCCCTGGCCGGCGGCCTGGATGATGTTGACCGGCTGCTCGCCCTCCTCGAAGCCGTGGACCTCGATCTGGTCCTCGGGCGCCTCTTCGACCGCCCCGCCCTC
>DASTDT010000207.1:0-2515 GCA_035710225.1 Sphingomicrobium sp. | reverse complement strand
GGCGCCGGCTTGCCCGGATAGATTTCGTCGTAAGGCGGCAGGTTCGCGCGATCGCCCTCGAACGCGCCGAACAATTTCTTCATCTCGTCGACCGTGGCGGTCATCGAATAGAGATTGCACACCCTGCATTGTCTCCCGCGGCGGAGCCATTGGCTCGGCTCGTCGTTAATGGCGAGAACTAACGTTAACCCACCCTCGCATCGGCGGGCCGCATCGGCCAGCCTTCGTCCAACATATCAGCAACGGGATGTTTCAATGCGCAAGACGATGATGGCCGCGGCCGCTCTCACTCTCGCTATTCCGGCGATGCCATCGGCGGCCGTGGCCCACGAGGGCTACCACGGCCAGACGTGGCGCGATTCGCAGGGACGGTTGCGCTGCAAGCGACCCAACGGCACCACCGGAATGATCGTCGGTGCCGCCGGCGGAGCGCTGATCGGGCGGGCCGTCGACACCCGTGGCGAGCGCGCCACCGGGACCATCCTCGGCGCCGCCGCCGGCGCGCTTCTGGGCCGGGAGGTCGAGCGCGGACGAACCCGCTGCCGCTAGACAAAAGTTTCGGCCGGCGCCCACTCCACCCCCACCCCCTCGGGCGCCGGTCGTTCCCATACTGTATTGACACAGCAATACACCTCCCCTACGCTGGCCAGCGACAGGGAGGTTCACAATGTATACCCAGCAAGATCTCGACGACGCGGTCGCGTCCGGCGCGATGACCGCCGATTCCGCCGCCGCGTTCCGCAATTTCATCGAAGGGCAACGCGCGTTGCCCGCGGTCGACGAAGAACATTTCCGGCTGCTCACCGGCTTCAACGACATTTTCGTCTCGATCGCCGCCGCCATCCTGCTGTTCGCGGTCGGTTGGATCGGTCAGTCGATAGGCAATTCGCTGGGGTTGGTGGTCGATATGGACGGCCCCAGCCCGCTTGCTCCCGCCGGGATCGCCGCCGTGTCCTGGGCGCTGGCCTTGTTCTTCACCGCCCGTCGCCGGATGGCGCTGCCCTCAATCCTGCTACTGCTCGCGTTCGTGTTCGGGGTGTTCGCCGCGACCGGATTCTCGCTCGCGGCAATGGTCGGCGAGCCGCCCGAGGCTCAGGAAGCGATCTACATTGGCGCTGTCGCCAGCGCGTCCGGCCTGGTCGCCGCCCTCGCCGCCTGGGCGCACTGGCGCCGTTTCAAGGTTCCGATCACCATCGCCGCCGGGGCCGCCGCTGCCGCCGCGATCATCGTCGGCCTCGTCATCGCCATCCTCGGCGAGGTCGACAGCGCGCCCAACATCCTGTGGGCGACCGTGCTGCTGCTCGGTGTCGGCGTGTTCCTGTTCGCAATGCGCTGGGATTCCTCGGACCCCGCTCGCCAGACCCGGCGCAGCGACGTCGCCTTCTGGCTCCACCTGCTTGCCGCGCCGATGATCGTCCACCCGGTATTTACGCTGCTGGGTCTCAACGACGGCAGCGCCACGGTCGTCGAAGGGGTGGTCGTGATCCTGCTCTATGTCGCGCTCGGCCTCACCGCTCTCGCTATCGACCGCCGTGCCCTGCTCGTCTCGGCGCTGGCCTACGTGCTGTTCGCGCTGCAGGCGCTGTTCCGTGAGTTCGGAGCGGTCGAGCTCAACATCGCGCTGACGGCACTGGTGATCGGCTCGGCGCTGCTGCTCCTGTCGGCCTTCTGGCACCAGGCGCGAAGCGCGGTCGTCCGGCCGTTGCCCGAGGGCTTGCGCGCCCGGCTACCCCATCTCGACCGGCCGATCAGTCCCGTACCAGCCGCATAAGCCGGCGCTCGAGCGGGGCCAGCACGCCATTGAGGTCGTGGCCCCGCTTGAGCACCGCGCCATGCTCGGAAATCAACGCATACGCCCCTTGCTTCAGCCGAAGCGAGGGGCGTTTCTCGATCCGGACCTCGGGCCGCTCGCTGTGGCGACGGAAGGCCGCGAACACGGCCACATCATGGCCGAAGTCGATCGCATAGTCTCGCCAGTGCCCGGCCGCGACCATCCGTCCGTAAACGTCGAGGATGGCGGTCAATTCACGGCGATCGAATGCGCTCGGTGCAAAACGGCTCCCCGACAAGGGAAGCGAAATCACGTTCAAGCGCTTTTCGCCTTCGGCTGGCTGGCCCGCCGCTCACCGCGAAGCCGCTCGATCTCGCGCTCCAGTTCGCACAGTCGGGCGAGCACCGGGTCGGCGATCTCACTGCAAGGCGTGCCATAGGGCAGGAAGCCGGGCTTGGCGTCGGTCGCATCGACCAGCACCGCCTTGGCCGGAATGCCGACCATCGTCGCGCCCTCGGCGACATCGCGGGTGACCACCGAATTGGCGCCGATCTTGGCCCCCTTGCCGATCGCGATGGGGCCGAGCACCTGCGCGCCCGAGCCGATCACCACGTCGTCGCCAATGGTCGGATGGCGCTTGCCCGGAACGCCATCGCTGGGGTTGGTGCCGCCCAAAGTGACGCTCTGGTAGATCGTGACATTGTCGCCGATGTCGGCGGTCTCGCCGATCACGGTGAAACCGTG
>DASTDT010000206.1:0-7189 GCA_035710225.1 Sphingomicrobium sp. | reverse complement strand
GACGCCGAGGTGATCGCCTTTTGCGGAGTCCGGTTCATGGCCGAGACGGCCAAGATCCTGTCGCCGGACAAGATCGTCGTGCTGCCCGACATGGAGGCCGGCTGCAGCCTCGAGGACAGCTGCCCGCCCGACCAGTTCGCGGCGTTTCGGGCCAAGCACCCGGATCATATCGCGCTGACCTACATCAACTGCTCGGCCGATGTGAAAGCGCTGAGCGACATCATCGTCACTTCGTCGAGCGCCGAAGCGATCCTGAACCAGATCCCCAAGGACCAGAAGATCATCTTCGGGCCCGACCGGCACCTGGGCGGCTATCTGGCGCGCAAGTTCGGGCGCGAGATGCTGCTGTGGCCGGGCATCTGCATCGTCCACCAGGCGTTTTCGGAAACCGAGCTTCTGAAGCTGAAGGCCGAGCATCCCGGTGCTCCGGTCGCGGCGCATCCTGAATGCCCGCCGCACATCATCGACCATAGCGACATGGTCGGCTCGACCAGCGCGATCCTGAAATTCGCGATCGAAAGCGAGCACCAGACCATCCTGGTCGCGACCGAGCCGCACATCATCCACCAGATGGAGAAGGCCGCGCCGGACAAGACCTTCATCGGCGTTCCGGGCGGCGACGGAAACTGCAATTGCAACATGTGCCCGTACATGGCGCTCAACACGCTGGAGAAGCTCTATGTCGCGCTGCGCGATCTAGAGCCGCGGATCGAGCTTTCCCAAGAGGTGATGGAGGCGGCGCGCAAGCCACTTCAGCGGATGCTCGACATGGCCGGGCACACGGTGGGCGGCGGCGACGTCGGACGGCCGAAGCTATCGAGCGACGAGCTCGACGCGGGGACTCTTAGCGGGCCGCAGGTGGCGGGCGAGTAGGAGCGGCCCCGTCGCCGCCCATTCGTCGAAATATCGGGCAATAGCGGGAAAAATCCATTGCCCTTCGCCTGATCGCTGCCTAGCGGCCGTTTCGCGGGCAAATCTGCCCGCTTTTTTTATAAATCCATCTCTTTGGGGGGTATTACATGCGTACGAAAATCCTGCTCGCGCTCGGCGTAGCTTCGCTCGTTGGCTCGCCGGCATTTGCCGCCGGCTTCACGGGCCCGCGCGCCGAGGTCCGCGGCGGTTGGGACCGCACGACGATCGACGTCGAATATGACGATGGCTTCGACAAGTTCTCGGACGACGGCGACGACACCGGCTTCAATCTTGGCGGTGAAGTTGGCTATGATATGCCGATTGGCGAGAGGGCAATCATCGGTGCCTACGCTGGTGCCGAGTGGGCGACGACGAAGGAATGCAACGAGGTCTATGGCGACGACAAGGCGTGCCTCAAGCTTGGCCGCAACTTTACGCTCGGTGGCCGGGCCGGCGTTGCTGTGTCGCCGACGATCCTCCTTTATGCCAAGGCAGGCTACAGCAATGGACAGCTGAAGGCGACTTACGAGGATTTCCTCGACAGCGACTTCAACTATTCCGACAAGGCCAACCGTGATGGATTCCACTTCGGCCTTGGCGGCGAAATGGGCGTCGGTTCGTCCGGCTATATCCGCGCCGAATATGTCCGCACCAACTATAACGACTATGACAGCTCGGAAGATGGCGTTGACGTCAAGGTCGACAGCCACCGCGACCAGTTGGTCTTCGGCTTCGGTCTGCGCTTCTAAGCAAAGGGCAAATGAAGTGGCGGGCGCGAGTGATCGCGTCCGCCATTTTCATGTTCAGCCATTCTTGCTCGCCGCTATGAATCTCCGCACCTCTTGTTCGAGCACCGGCAAGGGCACCGCGCCGATGCCGAGGATGAGGGTGTGGAACTTGCGGATGTCGAACTTGGCGCCCAGTTCCTTCTCAGCCTCGGCGCGCAGCCGGCGGATGGTTAGCTCGCCGAGCTTGTAGCTCAGCGCCTGGCCGGGCCAGCTGATGTAGCGGTCGACCTCGGTGCCGACCTCGTGGCCCGACAAAGCGGTGTGGCTGGCGAGGTATTCGACGGCTTTGTCGCGCGGCCAGCCATAGAGGTGGAGGCCGGTGTCGATCACCAGCCGCGCGGCCCGCCACATCTCGTAACTTTGCTGGCCGAACCGCTCGTAGGGCGTGCGGTAGATGCCCATCTCGTTGCCGAGCCACTCGACATAAAGGCCCCAGCCTTCGCCATAGCCGGAGAAATAGAGGTTGCGGCGGAAGCGGGGGAGGGTGCTGCCTTCCTCCGCCAGCGCGGCCTGGAAACTGTGGCCGGGGGCGCATTCGTGGAGGGTCAAGGCCGGGATGTTGTAGAGCTGGCGGACCGGCAAATTGTGGGTGTTCATCTGGCAGGATTCGAGCCCGCCGCGCCCAGCGGTGTAGAACGGCGCGAGCGCCTCGGGTACCGGGATGATGGTGAAGCGGCGGCGCGGCAGAAGCTCGAAATAGTCCTTCAATTTCCCGTCAACTCGCTTGGCGACATAGGACGACACGCCGAGCAGCTCGTCGGGCGTCCGGGCGATGAACTGCGGATCGCTTTTGAGGAATTTGAGGAAGTCGGCGAAGGTGCCGGTGAAGCCGGCCTCGCGCATAGTCTTCGCCATCTCGGCCTGGATTCGCGCCACTTCCTTGAGGCCGATCTGGTGGATCTCCTCGGGGCTGAGCTCGAGCGTCGTATATTTGCGCACCTGCGCGCGGTAGAAGGCATCGCCATTCGGCAGGTCGCGCGCCGCGGTCGTTGCCCGCGCATTCGGCACATATTCGTCACGCCAGAATGCGAGTAGCTTCCTGTAGGCGGGGACGACCGATTTCTCGATCGCGGCACGGGCGTCGGCTTGCAGGCGCTCCGCCTCCGCGGCGGGGATGTTGGCCGGCATTTCGCCGAACGCCTTGTAGAAGCTGCTCTGGTCGGGACGCTCGACGATGAACGAGGAGATCGAGCTCTCGCGGCCCTTGAGCGTCAGCGCGGGCGGCGTGAAGCCGCGCTTGAGGCCAGCGCGCATGTTGGCGATATTCTCGTCGAGAAAGCGCGGCAGGTCGCGCAGCCGGGCGATGTAGCGCTTGTAGGCCGCGGCGTCCGACAATTGGCCGCGCGCGTCGTGGTAGGTCCAGAAGTTGCTGTCCGAATTGGCCGGCATTTCATAATCGCGGAAAGCGATGTCGGCGACGTAGGCCTCGAGCTCCGTAATGAGCACGGCGCGGTTGACCTGCTCGGACGGGGAGAGGGTCGCGGGGTCGATCGCGCGGACCTGCGCCAGGACATTGGCGAGGTGCGCGCCGCGCCTGGCCATGGTCGCCGGATCGACCTTCGGCAGATAATGCGCCTGGTCGGTCTGCCCGCGGCTGTCCTCGATCGAGCCATATTCCTTCGACTGCCAGGTGGCATAAGCCTCGTAGATGGTGCGCAGGCGCTGGTCGGCGGCACTCGGCTGGGCCGGCGCGAGCGACTGGGCGGGCGTTTGCTTGGGCGTGGCCTGCGCAATGGCGGAAGCGGGAACGGCGAGGGCGACGAGCGCGACGACGCGAAGGAGGGGTCGGTTCATGGCCGGCAGCCTAGCTTGCGGCGCGCCTTCCGCAATCCCGGCGTTGACCTCGCGGTGCGCGCCTCGCACAAGCGCACCGGTTCCCGCGAAGGAGAATGATGTTGCGTCTTGCCATTGTCGCCGCCGCTTTGTCGGCCGCCGCCGTCCCCGCACTTGCCCAAAGCGATGATCCCTATCTGTGGCTCGAGGAAATCGAAGGCGCCAGGCCGCTCGAGCAGGTCAAGGCGTGGAATGCCGAGACCGAGAATGTGCTGACCAGCATGCCGGGCTATGCCGAGCGTGAGGCGCGGGCATTGAAGCTGCTGAACGACCCGGCGCGGATCGCCATGCCGAGCGCGGTGATCGGCGACAGGGTGCTCAATCATTGGGTCGATTCGAACAACAAGCGCGGGCTGTGGCGGGTGGCGAGCCTCGACAGCTACGTCGCCGGCAAGCCCGAGTGGAAGGTGCTGATCGACGTCGACGCGCTGGGCAAGGCTGAGGGCAAGAGCTGGGTGTGGCACGGCGCCAATTGCCTGGCGCCGGAATACAAGCGCTGCCTGGTGGCACTGTCGCCGGGCGGGACCGACGCCGACGTTGTGCGCGAATTCGACCTCGACACCGGCAAGTTCGTCACCGGCGGGTTCGTCGTTCCCGAAGGCAAGAACGACACCACCTGGGTCGATAAGGACACTTTGCTGGTCGCGCGGGTCGAGGGCGAGGGGACTGCTACTCGGTCGGGCTATCCGCGGATCGTCAAGCTGTGGCGGCGCGGCACTTCGTGGAGCTCGGCAAAGACCGTGCTGGAAGGCGTGGAAGCGGACATCCAGGTCGGCGGCTATTCGACCATGGACGGCGAGCGGCGGCGGGTCTTCCTGCGCCGTTGGAACGGCTTCTTCACCTCGCAATGGTCGCTGCTCGGCAAGGACGGCAAGGCGGTGCGCCTGCCGATCCCGGAAAGCGCCGAGTTCAACGACGTCATCGGCGGCAAGGCTGTAGTCAAGCTGGTCGATCCGCTTGGACGATTCCTGCCGGGCGATCTCGTCGCGTTCGACCTCGACCGGCCCGCCGCCGCGCCGACGCTCGTGATGCGGCCGAGCGCGAAGCAATCGGTCGAGGAGGTGTCGGCGAGCGACAATGTGCTGTGGGTGAAGTTGCTCGACGACGTGTCGGGCAAGCTGCTGGCGCTAAGGCCGGTTGCGGATGGGCGCTGGGCGCAACGCGCAATCGACCTTCCGGCCAACAGCACGATCAGCCTCGGCAGCGTGTCGGGCAAGCGCGACCTCGCCTTCGCCAGCGTCGAGGGAATGCTCAGCCCGACGACGCTGATGGCGGTCCGTGCCGATGGAACCACCAGCCGGGTCGCCGCGCTGCCGGCGCAGTTCGACGCCTCGCGCTTCGTCGTCGAGCAGAATTTCGCGACGTCGAAGGACGGTACGCGGGTGCCCTATTTCCTCGTTCGCAAGAAGAGCGATTCGGAGGCGCCGGTGTCGGCGCTGATCCATGCCTACGGCGGCTTCCGAGCGGCGCAGACCCCGACCTATCTGACCGGCCAGCCCTATCGCGCCGGGCCATTGGGCCTGTTCTGGGTCGAGGACGGCGGCGCCTATGTGCTCGCCAACATCCGCGGCGGCGGGGAATATGGGCCGGCGTGGCACAAGGCGGCGCTGCGCGAGAAGCGGCAAAGCAGTTTCGACGATCTCGAGGCGGTCGCGCGCGACCTCATTGCCAGGGGAATCGCGCGCAAGGACGGAATCGCCATTTCCGGCCGCTCCAACGGCGGCGTTCTGACCGGGGCGGCGATCACCCAGCATCCCGACCTCTATCGCGCGGCGATCATCGGTTCGCCATTGTTCGACATGCAGCGCTATTCGAAGCTGTCGGCGGGCGCGTCGTGGATCGACGAATATGGCGACCCCGACAAGCCGGCCGACTGGGCTTTCATGAGCCGCTACTCGCCCTACCAGAACATCAAGCCCAACGTCCGCTATCCGGCGACCTTCTTCTATCTGTCGACCAAGGACGACCGGGTTCACCCGGGCCATGCGCGCAAGGGCGCGGCGAAGCTCAAGGCGACCGGCAGCACGGTCTATTACCATGAGTATCTGGAGGGCGGCCATTCGGTCGGCGCCGACCGCGCCGAGGACGCCAAGCGCGCCGCCTTGCTGTGGGCGTTCCTGACCCGCGAGCTTCCGCCGGTCGAGCGATGAGGCGGGACTTCATGGCGCTGGCCGCCGCCCTGCTCCTGGCCGCAGCGCCGGGAACTGAGAGCAGCGCCCTCGTCGCGCCCTTCGCCGAGATCGAGAAGGCGGATTTCTTCAAGCCCGGTATAGCGCCGTTAATCGCGCCGCGCGGGTACGATGTCACGGTGGTCTACTTCATGGACTACGCCTGCCCGCAGTGCCGACGCTACACACCCGATGTGGAGCGGGTCATGCGCGAGGACCGGCGGATCCGATGGATTTACCGCGACGTCCCGGCCATCTCTCCCAAGTCACGCGACGCAGCGCGGGTGGCAATCGCGGCGCAGTGGCAGAACCGCCACCACGCCTTTCACCGGGCGCTGATGATGTCGCCAGGCCGCCTCGACGATCGTTCAATCCGCACGGCTGCCAACAAAGTCGGGCTCGACTGGGCACGCATCCAGCGGGATTTGAAGGCGCGCGGCAGGGCAATCGACAATCAGATCGACCGAAATCTTGAACTTGCGGGCGCCGCCGGGATGGTGGGAACGCCCGCCTTCATCATCGGGGAGACGCAAGCGGACGGTGTGCTCGACTATGCCGCGCTCAAGGCCGAAATTGCCGACGCGCGGCGCGCTCTCAGGCGACGGTCCTAGACCCGCGGCTGAACGTCGAGCGTCGCGGTGCCGGGGTGGTGCTTGTCGAGGTGGCGCTTGATGATGCGCAAGTTGCGGGTGTTGGAGCGGAAGAAGAAATCGGGCACCGCGCCGACCCACGGGATCAGGCCCAACAGCCAGTCGACGCCGATATTGCCGGCCATCCGCGCGATCGCCGACTTGCGCATCCCGAGGTTGCGCGCTTCCCAGGCGAGATAGGCGCCGATCGCCGCCGCCGCGGTCGGGCCGGCGATCGGCACGAAGTCGAGGATCACGTCGAGCCCGACCTTCTGGCTTGTGCCCGGGATGGTGATCAGCCGCTCCATCACCCGCTCGAGCGCCTCGACCCGGGCGCGCACCGCCTGCGGGCTTGCGCCAATCATGCCAGGCGCACTGTCGATCGGACCGGCCATGCTCAGTTCCCCTCGGGATTGGGTTTCTTGTCGATCCCCACCAACGGATGGCGGGCGACGATGTTCTCGGCGAATCCGGCGAGGCGGCTGTCGACCAGCGACCAGCGGATCGGAGCAGCGATGGCGATGAACACCGCTTCGCCTTCGAGCAGGCGCGCGGCCTCGGCGAGGAAGGCGGCCCGCTGGGCGGCGACTGGAGCCAGACGTCCGGAATCCATCAGCGAGTCGGCCTCCTTGGAGCAGACCGGCGCAATGCCGCAGCGGAAGCGCCGGACGAACCATGCCGGCGAAGCGGTCGGGGCGACCGCGTCAAGCAGCACATAGTCGCTTCCGCCGCCCGGCTCGGCGCGCTCGACGGCAAGTCCGAGCGCACCCCAGTCGGCGCGCAGGCGCGCGAGCAGCAGGTCGGCGCCCGGCCCGTCGGGAAGGCGGACCCGGACGGCCGGGGGCGAATCGCCGAACAG
>DASTDT010000205.1:0-7635 GCA_035710225.1 Sphingomicrobium sp. | reverse complement strand
CCTGGTTCGCCGACGCCGGCCATATCGTGCCGACGCTGCAGGGCGCGCTCGACGACTGGGAGCGGTTCGAGCCGTTGCTCGAGAGCCTAGCCACCGACCTCCAGCATGGCGCCATTCCGCGCATGCGCTTCCATGAGCGCGACGCCGCCTCCCCCCTTCCGCGCGCGTACCAGTGGGCCGACGGCTCAGCCTATGTGAACCATGTCGCGCTGGTCCGGCAGGCGCGCGGCGCCGAGATGCCCGACAGCTTCTGGCACGACCCCTTGATGTACCAGGGCGGCTCCGACTCGTTCCTCGGTCCGCGCGAGGACATCCCTTTGGCCGACGAAAGCTGGGGCTGCGACCTCGAGGCGGAAGTGGTGGTGGTGACCGGCGACGTGCCGCAAGGCGTGTCGAGCGAGGAAGCGGTAAGCCTCATCCGCCTGGTCGGACTGACCAACGACGTCAGCCTTCGTAACCTCATCCCGGGCGAGCTGGCCAAGGGCTTCGGCTTTTTCCAGTCCAAGCCGGCATCGAGCTTCTCGCCGGCGTTCGTGACGCCGCAAGCGCTCGGCGAGCGCTGGCTGGGCGGCAAGCTTCATGGCTGCCTGATGGTCGAGTTGAACGGCAAGCCGTTCGGCCGCGCCGATTCGGGCGAGGACATGACGTTCGACTTCGGCACGCTCATCGCCCATGCGGCGAAGACCCGCCGGCTCGGCGCCGGAACGATCATCGGCTCGGGAACGGTCAGCAATCGCGACACGGACGGCGGGCCGGGGCGGCCGGTCGCAGAGGGCGGACTCGGCTACAGCTGCATCGCCGAATTGCGGATGGTGGAGACGATCCTTCGCGGCAAGCCTGAGACGGGCTTTCTCAAGGCCGGCGACACCATCGCCATCACCATGACCGACGACCGGCATCACCCGATCTTCGGGACGATCGAGCAAAAGGTAGTCGCCGCCTAGATTTGCCCGCGCGTCTCGGCCAACAACCGGGTCGCGGCGTAGAGGTTGGCGAGGTTGGGCGCCGGAACGCCGTGGCGCTCGGCCAGCTCGAGCGGAGCGCCGAGCAGGGCCTCCAGCTCGATCCTTCGGCCGGCCTCCAGATCCTGCAGCATCGACGTCTTGAAGGCGCCGAGCCGCGCGGTGACCGCGATCCGCTCTTCGCCGCTTTCCGTAATCGGGCAATCGATCGCCGCACCGATCGCGCGCGCTTCCTCCATGCAATCGAGGATCAAGGGCCGGCACTCGGCGATGATCCGGTCGGCGGTCGCGCCGGTCAGCGCGGACAAGGGGTTCATCGTCATATTGCCCCACGCCTTGTACCAGGTCGCGCGGCGAATATCCGCCACGGCCTCCGCGCGAATGCCCGATTGGGCGAACACTTCCGCGATGGCGGCCACTCGCTCGCTTTGCCCGCCCTCGGGCTCGCCAATGATCAGCCGGTCGACATGCTGGACGACGATGTCCGCTTCCCCCTCGCGGCGGACGGCGGCGTGGACGACGCAGCCAAGCACCTGATCGCCGGGCAGCGCCGCCGCGATCCGACCGTCGGGATCGACGCTCGCCAGCGGCGGATCGGCGAACCACCACGGCACGCCATTGACCATCGCCACGATCCGCGTGCCCGGCCCGATCAAAGGCGCGGCCGCAGCCGCCGCCTCGGCCAACGCGAATGCCTTGACGGCGAAGACCACCACGTCCTGCGGCCCGAACGTGCCGGCGTTGGCGGATGACCGGATCGCGACGCTTCGACGTTCACCGCCTTCGCTCAAGATCAGGGTCGACAGTGCCCGACCCGGCCGCACGACCACGGCCGGATCGTGGCCAGCGAGCGCAAGTCGGGCTGCGATCCAGCCGCCGATTGCGCCAGCGCCGACGACTGCGATCTTCATCGCTCAATCATGCCAGGCGCGGCCGTCGCGTTCGATCAGGTCCGCCGCCGCGTCCGGTCCACGGCTGCCTTCGTCATAGGGTTCGGGCGCTGCCGATTGCTCGGCCCAGCAGGCGCGGACCTGGTCGATCCAATGCCATTGCGCCTCGACCTCGTCGCGTCGGACGAACAAGGTCTGGTCGCCTTCCAACAGGTCGAGCAGAAGCCGCTCATATGCAATGCGTCGCCTCGGCCCGGCGAAGGCGTCCGGCATCGAAATGTCGAGCGGAACCTCGCGCAGCTTGATCCCGCCGCGGTCGAGACCCGGCTCCTTGGCCATCACCGACAAATGAATATTCTCCTGCGGCTGGATGGCGATGATCAGCCGGTTTGGAACGCTTGCCGCGCCGCGTGTCGCAAAAATCGAATGGGGGACGGCCTTGAACTGGACGACGATCTCAGTCCGCCGCTCCGCCAGCTTCTTGCCGGTGCGAAGATAGATCGGAACGCCCGCCCAGCGCCAGTTGTCGACATGAGCCTTCAGTGCGACGTACGTTTCGGTGTGGCTGTCGCGCTTCAATTCGCCGTCGTAGCCGCGATACTGGCCGAGCACGCTGTCGTCGCAGCTGATCGGACGGAGGGACCGCAGCACCTTCACCTTCTCGTCGCGCACGGCGGTCGAATCGAAGCTCGACGGCGGTTCCATCGCGACCAGCGCGAGCAATTGCAGCACATGGTTCTGGACCATGTCGCGAAGCGCCCCGACCCCGTCGTAATAATCGACCCGCCCTTCCAGCCCGACCGTCTCCGCGATGGTGATCTGGATATGATCGACGTGGCGCGCGTTCCACAGCGGCTCGAACAGGATGTTGGCGAAACGCAGCGCCAGCAAATTCTGCACCGTTTCCTTGCCGAGATAATGGTCGATGCGGAAGATCCGCTGTTCCGGGAAGGCGGCGGCGACGGCGTCGTTGATCTCCTTCGACGAGGCGAGGTCGGTGCCGAGCGGTTTTTCGAGGCCGATTCGAACGCCCTCGTGCGCCAGCCCGGCCGCTTCCAGCCCGCCGATGGTCGGCTCGAACAGACTGGGCGCGGTCGACAAGAAGATCGCTAGGTTGGCGCGCGCATCGCCGAGTTCGGTAGCGAGCCGGTCGAACCCGTCGTCACCGGCAAGGATGTCGAGCGGCTGGTAGCTGATCCGCTCGAGAAAGGCGGGGACTGCGGCGCCGTCGCGATCGTTGCCGGGCAAATATTCGCCGAGTGCTTCCTCGGCCAAAGCGCGGTAGCCGGCGTCGTCGAGCCGGGAACGGGCGGTACCGACAATCTTCAGTCCTTCGGGCAGAAGGCCGTCGTCGAACAGCGCATAAAGCGAAGGCAGCAGCATTCGCCGCGCAAGATCGCCGGTCGCTCCAAACAACAGCAGCGCGCTCGACCCCATCGGCATTTCCTCCTTCGCCAGTACCGCGCTTGCGGGTAGTCAACCGGCGCCGGTCCGTCCACAGTGCGGCGCCATGAGCCGCACCATCGCCGTCGCCGACATCGGCGGGACCAATGCCCGCTTCGCCCTTGCCGCGATCGACGGACGAGACGCGCGCCTCCTCGGCGAGCCGGTCACGCTTGCGACCTCCGACTACCCCAGTTTCGGCGACGCCTGGCGCGCCTTCGCGCACGCCAATCCGGACGCCGAGCCGAACGCGCTGGGCCTCGCCTTCGCCGGGCCGGTCGACGGGGGCGACATCCGGCTGACCAACAACGCCTGGTCGATCGACCGCGACAGCCTGGGCGCGCTGGGCATCGATTTTTCGGTCATCGTCAATGATTTCGGCGCGATAGCGCATGCCGTGGCGACACTCGGCGATGCTCATTTCGAGCCGCTGTGCGGCCCCGCCGGTCCGCTTTCCCGGCACGGCGTGACGACCATCGTCGGACCCGGCACCGGGCTGGGCGTGGCAATGGTCGTCGCCCGGGACGGCGACTGGACGGTGATCGAGACGGAAGGCGGCCATGTCGATTTCGCGCCGACCGACGCGGTCGAGGATGCCATCCTCTCGTACCTTCGCCCAATCCTGGGGCGGGTGTCGGTCGAGCGCGTTGCGAGCGGACCGGGGCTTGGCCATGTGCATCGCGCGCTGTCCGGCGTCGAGGTGGAGGGCGACAGTGGATTGTGGAAGCGCGCCTTAAACGGCGAGGATCAAGCGGTGGCGACCTCACTCGACCGCTGGTGCGCGATCCTCGGCGGTTTTGCCGGCGATCTCGCGCTCGCCCACGGCGCCGACACGGTCGTCATCGCCGGGGGGCTCGGCTATCGCCTGCGCTCAGTCTTGCCGCGGTCCCATTTCCCCGACCGCTTCATCGCCAAGCCGCCGTTCGAGGAACGCATGCGCGCCATACCGGTCTGGATGCTCGCTCACCCGCAGCCCGGCCTGCTCGGGGCCGCGGTGGCCTTCGCCCGCCGCTCCCCCTGATGAAGACGGTGCGCAGTTGAGGCTGCGAAACTGATGGCGGGATGTCAGCCCGCCGTTCCGGCAAGCGACTCCTCGTTGCCGGCTACTCGACGGTCAGCCTGCGCGGCCAGAACCCGCAGCAGGTCTTCAAGCGGCACCGGCTTGCGGACAAGCAAGACCCCGTCGCCCAGAGCTCCCACCGTTTCCTCGTCGGCATAGCCGGTCATCACCACCGCCCCGATCCCGGGCTGCCTTGCGCGGAGCGCCTGGACGGTCTCGATTCCATTGAGACCCGGCATCGCGTAATCCGACAGCACCACGTCGAATGGCGAGGCCGATCCCTCGGCCGCCGCCAGCGCCTCCTCGCCCGATGCCACCGCTTCGATCACGGAGCCCGCGTCCCGCAGTTGCTCGGCGACGACCGTGCGCACCGCCTCGTCATCGTCGACCAGCAGAATTCGTAAACCCCGGACCGCGCTCGCCGAGGGCTGCGCGAGCGAGGTTGCCGGCGGCGGCTCGGCGGTGGACGGCAGGATCATTTCGACGCTCGTCCCGGTGCCGTCGCTTGCCAGCGCGAAACGGCCTCCGGACTGCTCGATGAAACCGGCGACCATCGACAGCCCGAGGCCGGTTCCCTTGCCGGCCTCCTTGGTGGTGAAGAAGGGCTCGGTGACCCGGTCCATGATTTCGACGGGAATGCCCGCGCCCTGGTCGCGAACATGGATGCGGATGGCCGGAGGCTGTCCGGCAGCGGCGCCGTTGTCGTCGATCGTCACAGCGACCGTTCCGCCCTCCGGCATGGCGTCACGGGCGTTGATGATCAGGTTGACCAATGCAAGCTCGAGCTGCGAGCGATCGACGTAGAGGAACCGGTCCGTCTGCGGACAATTCCACTCGACCTTGACCCGGCCGCCCAGGGTCGGCGCCACCAGCCCCGCAACCGACTCGCACAGTTGCTTGGGGTCCACGCTGGTCGGCGAAAGGTCCTGCTTGCGCGCGAATGCCATCATCCTGCGGACGAGCTCGGCGCCCTGCTCGGCGGCATGGCGCATCTGGTCGACGATCAGCCGGTCGCGCTCGTTCAGCTCGATCCGGCGCTGGAGCAGGTGAAGGCCGCCGAGAATGGACGCGAGGAGATTGTTAAAGTCGTGCGCGACGCCGCCGGTTAGCTGGCCGATGGCATCCATCTTCTGCGCCTGGAGCAGCTGGTTCTCGAGCTCGCGCCGTTCGCTGATGTCGAATAACGAACCCGCAAATTCGACCGGAGCGCCATCGCGTGAGCGGATCAGCACGGCCTGGTCGTGAAGATGGATGTAATGGCCCTGAGCGCAGCGCCAACGGTAATGCAGCGACCAGCCGCCGGCCTCCGTTCCCTCGGCAAGCTCGGACAGCACCCGCGCGCGGTCTTCGGGGTGGAGCTGGCTCTCCCAGAAATCGTCGGCCGCGACATCATCCAGACTGTATCCGGTGACCCGGCCCAGATTGCCGCTGACGAACAACGGCCTGCGCGACGTCAGCTGGATCGGCTCGAGGTAGAGGACGATCGGAAGCGATTCGATGATCGCGGCCTGGCGCTGCTCGGCGAGGCGCAGTTCGCGCTCGATGGTCAGCTTCTCGGTCTTGGCCTTGAGGTTGGCATCAAGCAGGGCCTGCTCGCGCCGGCGCTTCTCCTCGACCTCGCTGCGCATCTGATAAAGATCGACGAAGACCCGCACCTTCGACTGCAGGATGACGGCGTCGACCGGCTTGAACACATAGTCGACCGCACCCATCGCGTAGCCGCGCATCAGATGCTCGGTCTCCTTGTTGACCGCCGACAGGAAGATGATCGGGATCCGGGAAGTCTGCTGCCGCTCGCGGATCAGGTGAGCGGTCTCGTACCCGTCCATCCCGGGCATGAACACGTCCAGCAGGATGACGGCGAATTCGCGGTCGAGAAGGTGCCTCAGCGCCTCGCGGCCTGAGGTGGCGGTGACCACTTCCGCAAGGCCGTCGAGCACTTCGGCAAGGGCCAGGAGATTGCGTTCATCGTCGTCGACCAGCAGGATTCGGGCGCGGCCAGCGTCCGCGCTGCCCCGGTTGCCTTCAGTCAGCGTCTTGCGTCCCGCCATTACTCAGGCGGCCTTGGACGATCCGCGCCGCGGGCTCGACAGCCGTTCAGCCCGAACGCGCCCGATCCACACCCGCATCAGGGCCAGCAGGAGGTCGATGTCGACCGGCTTGGCGATATAGTCCGAAGCACCTGCGTCTAGGCATTTCTGGCGGTCGCCCTTCATTGCCTTGGCCGTCACCGCGATCAGCGGGATCGCTGCGATGGCGGGCTTGGAGCGGATCCGCCGCATGGTTTCATAGCCGTCCATTTCCGGCATCATGATGTCGACCAGCGCGATATCGACGTCCGCCGCCGTCTCGAGGATCGATATCCCCTCGGCGCCGCGCTCGGCGTGGAGCACCTTCACGTCATGAGCCTCGAGCACGCTTGTGAGGGAGTAGATGTTGCGGATGTCGTCATCGATGATCAGGATCCGGCTTCCGGCGAGTTCCGGCACCGGCCCGCGTCCGGCCGCGGCCGCGCGCCCCTTTCTGCGCCGCGGCTTTGCCGGCGGCGTATTGCGGATCTGGCCGAACAGTTCGGCAAGGCGTTCGTTGCTGGCCGGTTTCTCAACCACTCCGGCGGCGCCGATGGTGAGGGCATGGGCCGCCTGTTCGGCCCCGGAAATGACATGGACCGGGATGTCGGCCGTTTCCGGATCGTGCCGGAGCAGGTCGAGCAGCACGAACCCGTCGATGTCCGACAGTCCAAGATCGAGCGTGATCGCCGTCGGCCGCATCTTGCGCACCATGGCGACCGTCCCCGAGCCCGCCGAGGAAATGACTCCCTTGAGGCCGGAGTCATGCGCCAGTTCGAGCAGGATCGTGGCGAACGTCGGGTCATCCTCGACGATCAGCACGAACGGTTCCCCGCCAAGGTCCGCGCGGTCATCGGCCGGGGCGTAGCTGATCGCCGGGACCCCCGCTTCGTCGTTCGGGTCAAGCTGGGTCGCGGACGATGCGGCCAGAGCGGGCGCCGAATCGAGCGGGATGAACAAAGTGAAGGTCGAGCCCTTGCCGGGCTCCGAGCGGACCTGGAGCTCGCCGCCGAGCAGCCGTGCGATCTCCCGGCTGATCGACAGCCCGAGCCCGGTCCCGCCATATTTGCGGCTGGTCGTGCCGTCGGCCTGCTGGAAGGCCTCGAAGATCAGCCGCTGCTTTTCGGGGGCGATGCCGATGCCGGTATCCGAAACCGAAATCTCGATCGCCATGTCCATGTCGCGAAGCACCGGGTGGCTTGCGCTCCAGC
>DASTDT010000204.1:0-6776 GCA_035710225.1 Sphingomicrobium sp. | reverse complement strand
GCGCTCCAGGCGTCGGCTCCGCGATCCGATGCGCTCGACACGGTCGAGGCGTTGAAGGGCCACCCCGACTTCACCTTGAAGAACCCCAACCGCCTGCGCGCGCTGGCCGGCGGGCTGGCGTCGAACCACTGGCAATTCCATTCGCCAGGCGGTCGCGGCTACCGGCTGCTGGCCGACTTCATCATTGGAGCGGACGCTATCAACCCGCAGGTGGCGGCGCGGCTGGTGCCGCCGCTCGGCCGCTGGCGGCGGCTGGAAGAAGGGCGCTCAGTGCTGATGCGCGCCGAGCTGGAGCGGATCGTCGCCACCCCTGGCCTCAGCAAGGACGTGTTCGAGCAGGCTTCGAAAAGCCTGGGCTGATCAGCGCCCGTTGCCGACCCATTGCGCGACCTGCGCCGCGACTTCGTTGGCTGCCTGGTTGAGCGCCGGACCGACCGTTGCGGCGGTGCCGTCGGCGGGGGCGCGCGCCTCGAACCGGCGGGTATCCACCCGGGTTCCGCCAGCGACCGACAGTGCCGCGTCGTAGCGCACCAGCACCGTTCCCTGGCCGCCTTCATAGCCAAAGTCGGTCAGCCGGCCGCTGACCAGAAGGCCGGGGTCTAGGCTCGACTGCTTGGGATCGAGCACCACGCGGTTGGTGGTGCGCAGGATGGTCTCGGCGAGAAGGTTCTTGAACAGCTTGTCGGGCGTATCGATCAGCGTCAGGTCCTTGATGTAGGCGATGACGGTCGAGCCGGTCTGTGCCGCCACTCTCGTGGTGCGGATTTCCTTGGCGACGATCGGATCCTCCACCGTCACCGTTTCCGCCGCATTGCCGGAGCGGGCAATCGGCCCGGGGCTCGGCGCCGTCGCGCTAAGCGTGATGAGGTTCTTGGGCGCCTTGGCTCCGCCGAGCAGGGCGCAGCCGCTCGCCCCAAGGGCAATCAACACCGCCACAGCGGCACGCATCAACTGGTTCATCGGCCGTCCCTCGGCTTGTAATCAGGAAGCTTCGGCTCGCCGAGCGCGCCGCCGACGCCCTTCTCGTTGAGCCGGTCGGAAAAGTCGGTCAGCGACTGCGACAGTTCGCGCAGATCCTTGACCAGACGATTGGCCTCCGGAACCGTCGTCTTGGAGAAATTCTGGATTCCGGGCCGGGCGTCCGAGATCATCGCGTCGAGGTTGCTGCTGGCGCGCTCGATACCGGCGATCGCCTTGCGCAGGTCCTCGGCGGCCGGCTTGCCCTGCTCGTTGACCAGGCGATTGGTGCTGTCGGCCAGGGCGCCCACCCGCTGCGCCGCGATCCCGGCGTTGCGCGCGGCGATGCGCGCGTCGCCGATGGCGTCCGCCAAGTCGGGCGCGCGCTCGGCCAGCACGCGGGTGGTGGTCTCGACGTTCTCGAGGATATCGGAAATCGAGTTCTGGTTCTTGTCGCTTAGCAATTCGGTCAGCCGCTCGGTCAGCCGCTGGATCCGGTCGAGCAGTTCGGGAGCGCTGGCGAGGAGGGCGCCGAGCCCGCTCGAGGTGGCTGGAATGACCGGGCAGCCCTGCGGCCCCACCTGGGTCAGGGGCGGCGCTCCGCGCACCGCTCCGTCGAGCTGGATTTCGGGCGGGGCGGTGAAGCCGACGGTCTTGATCTGCGCCGACGTGCCCTGCAGCACCGGCGTATCGGAATTGACCTCGATCCGAACCCATACGAATTCGGGCCGATCGGGGAGCAGCGAGATCTGCGTGATCTGGCCGACGGGGACGCCGGAGAAGGTCACCGAGCTGCCCTTGTTGAGTCCGCCGACGCCCTGCTGGAAATAGACGTCGAAGCATTGCTTGCGCGTGTTGCTGAGCCCCGCCAGCCAGACGATGAACAGCAACAGTCCAGCGAGCAGCGCGAGGACGACGCTGCCGACCAGCACATGGTTCGACCGAGTCTCCATGAAACGTCCCTACCCCCTCACGCCGCCGCTGCCGCACGTCCGCGCGGACCGTTAAAATATTCTTGAATCCAAGGATGGTCCAAAGCCAGCAATTGTTCAATCGTCCCCGCGGCGATCACCCTGCGGTCGGCCAGCACCGCCACTCGGTCGCAAATCGCATAAAGCGTGTCGAGATCGTGGGTGATGAGGAAGACGGTGAGGTCGAGCTTGCTGCGCAGGGACAGGATCAGCTCGTCGAAATTCTGCGCCGCGATCGGGTCGAGGCCGGCGGTCGGCTCGTCGAGGAACAACAGCTCAGGGTCGAGGGCGAGGGCGCGGGCGAGGCCGGCGCGCTTGATCATTCCGCCCGACAGTTCCGACGGGAATTTCGGCCCGGCATTGGCGGGAAGCCCGGCCATTGCGATCTTGTAGCTGGCGATCTCGTCCATCAGCTTGGGCGACATGCGGAAATATTCGCGCAACGGGACTTCGACGTTCTCCGCCACCGTGAGGGTCGAGAACAGGGCCCCGGCCTGGAACAGGATTCCCCAGCGGCGGCGAATGTTCTTGGCCTCGTCCTCGTCGCGCCCGACCATGTTCTCGCCGAGTACGTCGATGGTCCCTTCGCTGGGCGTTTGAAGGCCGATGATCGAGCGCATCAGGACCGACTTGCCGGTGCCCGATCCGCCGACCACGCCGATGATCTCCCCGCGCCGGACGTCAAAGTCGAGGTTTTCGTGGATGACCTGCTCGCCGAACGCGTTTCTGAGGCCGCGGATCGAGATGACTGCTTCCTCGCCCTCGGGCAGGATCGGACTCGAGCTCATATCCAGCCGATCCCGCTGAAGAACACCGCGAACACGGCGTCGAGGACGATCACCAGGAAGATCGCCTGGACGACGGCGGCGGTCGTCCGCCGGCCGACCTGCTCGGCATCGCCCTCGACCTGCATGCCCTGGAAGCAGCCGACCAGGCCGATGATGAAGCCGAACACCGGCGCCTTGATCAGGCCAACCCAAAGATCGGTCAGGGGCACGACTTCGCGAAGCCGCTGGATGAAGGTCAGCGGCGGAATGTCGAGCGCGATCCACACGAAGATCCCGCCGCCGGCGATGGCCAGGATCATGGCGTAGAACGACAGCAAGGGCATCATCACGATCGCCGCCATCATCCGTGGCACGACCAGCGCCTCGACCGGCGACACGCCGATGGTCCGCATCGCGTCGATTTCCTCGGTAAGCTTCATCGTCCCCAGCTGAGCGGCGAACGCGCTTCCCGAGCGGCCGGCGACCATGATCGCGGTCATCAGCGTGCCGAGCTCGCGGGTGGTGATCCGGCCGATCAGGTTGATGGTGTAGATTTCGGCCCCGAACGCCTCCAGCTGCACCGCGCCCTGCTGGCCGATGACGACGCCGATGAGGAAGCTCATCAGGCCGATGATCCCGAGCGCCCGGACCCCGACCAGGTCGAAGCGCTGGACCACGGCGTTGAGGCGGAAGCGCTTGGCCGGCCGCTTGAGGACGTTGTAGAAGCCGATCAGCGTGGCGCCGAGAAAGCCGACCAGCCCGACCAGCGTCTGGCCGGTTTCGACCACCGCGTCGCCCACTTCCTCGATCAGTCCGGTCAAACCGCCGCGCCGGTCGGGGATGACCTTGACCGGCTGGTCGGCCTCGGCAACCTGCTCGAGCAGGCCGGTAATCTTGTCGCTCGCTCCGACGATCTTGGCGCCGCGGTCGCGCTTGGCGCGATAGATCAGCCAGGCGCCGACGGTGTCCATCCGCTCGACGTCGGTCAGATCGATGGTCATCCCGTCGGGCATGGCCTCGATCTCGCGCTCGGTGGTCGCCGCGCGGAGGATGGTCAGCGCGCCGCTGCAGCGATAGCAATTGCTGTCGCTGGTCTCCCCTCCGTCGATGGTGGCCCCGGACGCCATAGGCGTTCGACCCTGCGCGAAATCGCGCCAACCGGCAAGCCTAGCGGTTTTCCGCCTCTTTCCTGCCGAACTTTGGCGGCTATAGGTCGGCTTGCCAATGACCGCTCTAGCCCCTTCGCCGGCCCAGCCGCTGTTCGTGCCGGTCGGCGACAATCCGGCGCGGGTGTTTTCGCTCGATGCGCGCACCCGGGCACGGCGGCTGGCGGCCAAGGCCGGGCTCGACTGCGGCGACCAGGCGCGCGCCGGCCAGGCGGCGATCCTAGCCGACCTCGATTTCGCCTGGGACCCGGCGTGGCTGAAAGCGATCGCGGCGCGGCCGGGAACGTTGCTGACGCTCGGGGATCGCGTCGTTCTCGCCCATGTCGCCGGTCACCAGGACCCGGCTCCGGTCGCTTCGGCGATGGCCGGGCGGCGGCCGTTCGACGACGGCGGCTTCGAGCGAATGCCGTCCGAGACCGCCGAGCTCAGCAACCACGAATTGAGGAAGCGCGACCGGCCGTTCGTCATGCCGCAGAACGAAGCCAATGCGCGGGAGGTGGAGAAGGCGGCTTACGACGCCAGCTACAAGGGCGTCACCGACGCGCTGACTCTCTATCTGTGGCGCGGCCTGGCGCTGCACCTGACCCGCTGGGCGGCGCGCTACGGCCTGACCCCCAACCAGATCACGCTGGTCGGGGCGGTTCTCTGCGCGGCCACCTTCTTCCTGTTCATGGGCGGCCATTACTGGTGGGGAATGGCGGCCGGCTTCGGCTTCATGGTGCTCGACACCGTCGACGGAAAGCTCGCGCGCTGCACCGGCCAGTCGAGCTGGTGGGGCAATATCTTCGACCACGGCATCGACCTCGTCCATCCGCCCTTCTGGTGGTGGGCGTGGGCGGAAGGACTGAACTATCACGACGACCCGTTTGAGCCCGTGTATGAATATCTGATCGTCGGTGCGATCGTCGCCGGCTACGTCGCCCAGCGCGTCATCGAGGGCGTGTTCATGCGCCGCTACGGGATGCACATCCACGTCTGGCAGAAGGTCGACAGCCGCTTCCGGCTGATTACCGCGCGGCGCAACCCGAACATGGTGATCCTGCTCGGCAGCCTCCTCTTTCAGCGCCCCGACATGGGGCTCGAGCTGGTCGCCCTGTGGACGATGGTCAGCCTCATCTTCCACGCCGTCCGGCTGGCCCAGGCCAACGGCCGGGCGGAGCGCGGCGCGACCCTCGCCAGCTGGCTGGCATGAACCGCTGGACCGCGCTGCTGCTGGCCGGCGAACGGCCGGGTGGCGACCCGTTCGCAAAGGGTGAGGGCGTTGCCGCCAAGGCGCTGATCCCGGTCGGCGGTGAGCCGATGGTGCTTCGCCCGCTTCGCGCCTTGACCGGTTCGCGCCATGTGCTTCAGGGCATTGTTCTCACCCAGCGGCCCGAGCGCATCGCCAGTGTCTTGCCGGCGAATCCCAAATGGGCGGTGCTGCCGTCGCTCGGGACGATCGCCGAAACCCTGCTGGCGCTCGGGGAGGGTCCCAACGCGCAGTGGCCTTTGCTGGTCACCACCGCCGATCACGCCTTGCTGACGACGGCGATGGTCGACCAGTTCGTGGCCGAAGCGGACGGCGCCGATCTTGCCGTCGCGGTGGTCACGCGAAGCGCTTTTCGAAAGCGCTTTCCCGACAACCGGCGCACATGGATCGGGTTTCGCGGGGGGCGCTACACGGGCGCCAACCTGTTCGCCTTGGGCTCGCCGAAGGCGCTGGCCGCCGTGCGCCTTTGGCGCGGTATCGAACAGGATCGCAAGAAGGGTTGGCGGCTGCTGCTCGCGCTCGGCTGGCCGGGCCTGCTCGGCCTGCTTCACATCCGCACGCTCGACCAGACGCTGGCCGCGATCGCCGCCCGGCTCGGCCTGACCGCGCGCGCCGTCCGGATGGACGACCCGCTCGCCGCGATCGATGTCGACAGGCCCGCCGACCTGGCGCTCACACAAGCGTTGATCCGCCGCCGCGCATGATCGACCTTGCCATCTATGACATGGACCGCACGGTCACCCGCCATGCCACCTGGACCCCGTTCCTGCTGCATTGCGCGGTGCGGCGCTCGCCATGGCGGCTGGTGTTCATCCCGCTCGTGATCGTTTCGATGCTGGCCTACGTCCTCAAGCTGATCGACCGCGGCAAGCTCAAGGAAATCAACCACCGCCTGCTGCTCGGCGGCGAAACCGACCACCATGTGCTGGAACCACTGGTGGCAAGCTTTGCGGAGCGCACCATTGCCGGCAACATCCGCCCCGGCGCGCGCGCCGCCATCGACCGTGACAAGGCGGAGGGACGGCGCGTGGTGATGGCCACCGCGAGCTACCGCTTCTACGCCCGTGCCATCGCCGAGAAACTGGGCTTCGACGACTGCATCGGCACCAATTCGGTACTCGGCCTGGATGCGCGCGTTCACGCCAAGATCGACGGCGAGAATTGCTATGGGCCGGCCAAGCTGCGGATGATCGAGCGCTGGCTGGAAGCCGAGGGCGTGACCCGGGCGCACGTCCGCTTTTACTCCGACCACGCCAGCGACGCCCCGGTGTTCGAATGGGCCGACGAGGCGGTCGCGGTAAACCCGCACGACCGGCTGCTTAACCTCGCCGCCCAGCGTGGCTGGGAAGTGGTAGACTGGTCCTAGACCGCGTCCAGCGCATTTGCGAAGTCGGCGATCAGATCCTCCGCCTTTTCGACCCCGATCGAGATTCGCACGAGGTTGTCGGTAATCCCCAGCGCCGCCTTGCGCTCGTCCGGCACCGAAAGATGCGTCATCGCCGCCGGTGCGCTGGCGAGCGTCTCAGTGCCGCCGAGGCTGACCGCGAGCTTGGCGATCTTGAGCGTGTCGAGGAAGGCGAACGCCTCGCGCTCGCCGCCCTTCAAATACAGCGAGAAGGTCGAGCCGGCGCCAAGGCAGTGGCGGTTGTAAATGTCGGCCTGGCGG
>DASTDT010000203.1:0-10779 GCA_035710225.1 Sphingomicrobium sp. | reverse complement strand
TGGGCGCAGCGGCTCTGGGCGATCTCGTTTTCGTGGTGCGGGAAGATGAGGTCGAGCCCGCCGCCGTGGATGTCGATTGTCTCGCCCAAATGAGCGCGGATCATCGCCGAGCATTCGATGTGCCAGCCCGGCCGGCCGCGGCCCCAGGGGGAATCCCAGCCGACGACGCCCTCGGCGCTGGGCTTCCACAGCACGAAATCGGCGGGGTCCCGCTTGTAGGGCGCGACTTCGACCCGGGCGCCGGCGACCATCGCGTCGCGGTCGCGGCGCGAGAGGATTCCGTATTCGGGATCGCTCGGCACCGAGAACAGGACATGGCCCTCGGCCTCGTAGGCGTTGCCGCTGGCGACCAGCGCCGCGATCATTTCGACCATCGCCGGAATCTCGTGGGTGGCGTGGGGCGCGATGTCGGGGTCGCGAACGCCAAGCGCGCGCATGTCGTCGAGGTAATGCGCCTCGTAGCGCTCGGTGATGACCGAGGGGTCGACGCCTTCGGCCGCCGCCGCGTCGATGATCTTGTCGTCGACGTCGGTGACGTTGCGCGCGTAGATGACTTCGGCGTCTGGAAACTGGTGCTCGAGCAGCCGCCTCAAGACATCGAACACCACCGCAGGCCGGGCATTGCCGATATGCGCGCGGCCGTAGACCGTGGGGCCGCAGACATACATCGTGATCCGCGCCGGATCGCCGGGGACGAAGTCGCGCTTTTCGCGCGCCAGCGTGTCATGGAGGCGGATCATGAGCGCTCGGCCGCGACGCGCCGCTCCTCGACCCAGCCGACGACGGCCTGGCTGCTGGCGTTGAGCAAGGGATAGGTGCGCGAGCTGACCATCCATTCCGGCCGATCGGCGGTCGCGCCGTGGACGATGTCGATGGCGAGGTGGGCGAGCAGGAAGAACAGGGTCGCGCCGATAAGGCCCTTGAGCATCCCGAACCCGCCGCCGAGGATTCGGTCGACCGGCCCGAGCACCGATCGCCTGGCCTTGCCGCCGACGGCCCGCGCGAACAGCTTGAATGCGATGTAGGCGGGCAGGAAAATGAGGCCGAAGGCGACCGCCGCCGCGCCCGCCTCGCCGCCGACCGGGCCGACCAGGCTTTCCGCGACCGGCGCGTGGAACAGCTTGAGGGCGATGATCCCAACCACCCAGGCCAGCAGTGACAGGACTTCGTGGGCGAAGCCCCGGACGAAGCCAATCAGCGCCCCGCCGCCGAGCAGCAGCACCACGAAAATGTCGAGCGCGGTCATGTCGCGAGCGCTAGCGGGAGTGAGGCACGGATTCCAGACCCATCTCCTCCGCTCGGCGTTCGGGGAAAGGCGGACGGAATCACAATTTGAAGCGGACTTCGATTCGCGTGCCGTTGCTGCCGTCGATATTGGCTTCGCCGCCGATCGCCCGGCTGAGCGTACGGACCAGCCGGAGGCCAAGCGCTCCTTCGCGCGCGGCGCGGCCGAAACCGACGCCGTCGTCGGCAATGCTTAGCACCGCCATGTCGCCGTCGGCATGACAGTCGACCCGGATCGTCCCCTCGCGGCCGTCGGGAAAGGCATATTTCATGGCGTTGGTCAGCGCCTCGCTGGCGATGAGCGCGAGGTTGATCGCCCGCGATGTGTCGAGCGCCAGTTCGTCGGTATCCACTGTCAGGTCGATCCGCTCACCGCCGAGCGATTGGTGGGTTTCGGTGCAGATCAAGGTCAAATAAGCGCGGAACGACGTCCGCTGCTCGTCGGGCGACTGGCTGTTGAGCATCAGATGCGCGGCGGCAATATTGCCGAGCCGGCGAATGGCGTTCGCCAGCTCGAGCCGGGTTTCCTCGTTCTTGGTGGCGTGCATCTGTAGGCCAAGCAGCGACATCGCGATCTGGATGCTGTTCTTGGCGCGGTGGTTGACCTCGTGAAGCATCACGCCGCTGTCGAGCAGCCGGGTTTCCGCCGCCAGCAGCGATGCCGCAAGGCCGACCTCGCGGTCGCTGGCCAGCCCGGCCTCGCTCTGGAGGTCGGTGATTTCCTCATGGAGCAGGCGGATGGTGCGCGCGTCCGTCAGCTCGAGTGAAGTATGGATTGCCTGGCTCGACATCGGTTCCTCGCAAACAACAATGCCTCAAGCGTCTTGCCTGCGGTCCGGCAACCCCACGAAGCGGGCGGCGGGGAGACCGTATCACAGCCAGGGCCGCGAGTCCCGGAGCCGGCTCAAGCGAAAGCAATCTTGTTCGACTGGAGAAAAACGGAACGATCAACGGCGCGGTTCGCTTGATACCTACCGGCGATTAGACCTTTCGGGCAGCGCCGGCTGAGAGATGCGTGTGCTCCCGCTCCTGAACCGGATGGCGCCATGCATGTACTGATTATCGAGGACGAGCCGTTCATCGCCATGGCGATCGAGGACGCGCTACGCGGCTACGGATGCAAATCCTTCCATTTCGCCACCAATTTCGAAAAGGCGGTCGAAGCGGCCAAGCTCCAGTGCCCGGATCTCATCACCGCCGATGTGAAGCTTGCGCCCGGATGCGGGATCGACGCGGTCGCGGCCATCTGTAACGATGCACCCATTCCGGTGATCTTCATCACCAGCTCGGTCAGCGAGGTCGAAGCTCGGCGGCCCGGGTCCGTCATCCTCGCCAAGCCGTTTGATGAAGGCCGGATCAAGCACGCGCTGGACCTTGCGCTCGCTTCGAACGGCGGTTCGAGTCCGCTGGCCGTTAGCTGACGTTCACCGCCCGAGAATATGGTCGACCAGCGCCTTCAAATTGGCGAAATTGGTGACCGCGATGCCGTTGGCTTTGGTGCCCGCCGGTACCCACGCCTGTTCGAAGCCGAGCTTGGCCGATTCCTTGAGCCGAAGGCCGGCATGGGCGACGGCACGCGCTTCGCCCGACAGCGCGACCTCGCCCATCACCACCGCAGCGGTCGGCACCGGCCGCTCGCTTAGCGCCGAGACCAGCGCCGAAGCCACCGCCAGGTCGGCCGCCGGGTCGCTCAGCCGGTAGCCGCCGGCCACGTTGAGATAGACCTCGACATTGGCGAAGCTGAGCCCGCAGCGCGCCTCCAGCACCGCCAGGATCATCGCCAGCCGGCCGCCGTCCCAGCCGACGGCCGAGCGGCGCGGGGTCGCTCCGCTCGCCAGCCGGAGCGTCAGCGCCTGGATCTCGACCAGCACCGGCCGGGTGCCCTCGAGGGCCGGGAAGATGGCGGTGCCGCTGACCGCATCGTCGCGGCTGGTGAGGAACAGGCTCGACGGGTTGGCGACCTCGGCAAGGCCGCTGCCTTCCATCGCGAACACGCCGATCTCGTCGGTCCCGCCGAAGCGGTTCTTGATGGCGCGGAGGATCCGGTACTGGTGGCTTCGCTCCCCTTCGAAGCTGAGCACCGTGTCGACCATATGCTCGAGCACGCGCGGGCCGGCGATGTTGCCGTCCTTGGTGACGTGGCCGACCAGCACCACCACGCTGCCGCGCTCCTTGGCGAAGCGGATCAGCTCCTGCGCCGATGAGCGCACCTGGCTGACCGTCCCGGGCGCGCCCTCGATGAGGTCGCTGTGCATGGTCTGGATGGAATCGATCACGAGCAGCGCCGGAGGCTCGCCCTCGCCGAGCGTGGTCAGAATGTCGCGCACGCTGGTCGCGGCGCCGATTTCGACCGGGGCATCGCCGACTCCAAGCCGGCGCGCGCGGAGCCGGACCTGGTCGGCCGCTTCCTCGCCCGAGATGTAGACGATGCGGGCCCCGGCCTTGGCCATCCGCGCCGCCGCCTGAAGCAGCAGGGTCGACTTGCCGATGCCCGGATCGCCGCCGATCAGAACCGCCGACCCGGCGACCAGCCCGCCACCGACGGCGCGGTCGAACTCGGCGATCCCGCTCTGGATTCGTTCGGGCAACGGAACGTCATGCTCGAGCGTGCCGAGCGTGATCGCCCGACCGCCGCTCGACAGATCGTGCTTGGCGGTGAAGATGTTCGACACCGTCGCGCTGTCCTGGACCAGGCTGTTCCAGTCGCCGCAATCGCCGCACTGCCCCTGCCAGCGGCTGCTGACCGAGCCGCACGACTGGCACACGAAACGAGCTTTGGGCTTGGCCATGATTCATGCCTAACGGAACAAAGGACGAACTTACAGCCTGAAAATGCGCCCCTCGCTTCGCTTGCAGGCAGGCGATACAAGATGCCGTCCAAGGGAGTGCGGGATGGCGGACGTCTTCCTCTCTTATGCTCGGCCGAACGCCAGGGCTGCGGAGATGATCGCCGGCGCGCTGCGCGAGGCCGGTTTGTCGGTCTGGTATGACGAGCGCCTGCCGGCGCACCGGGCCTATGCCGACGTCATCGAAGAGGAGCTCGATACCGCCCGCGCCGTGATGGTGCTGTGGTCGGACGAGGCGGTCCGCTCGCAGTGGGTACGCTCGGAAGCGAACCGGGCACGCGAAACCGGGCGGCTCGTCCAGGCGCGACTGGACCAGGCCCGCCTGCCGATGCCGTTCGACCAGATCCAGTGCGCCGATCTCGGCAACTGGCGCGGCGATGTCGATGCGCCGGCGTGGCGAAGCCTCGCCGCGAGCCTGTTCGAGCTCACCGGCAAGGCGGAACCGGTGCGAACGCGCGCGGGACATCGGGTCGGACCTTGGGCGCGCCCCGGCATCAGCCGGCGCGCGCTGGTCGCGAGCGGCGCGGCGGTCGCGGCGGTCGGGACGGCGGGCGGCGTGCTGTGGCTGCGGCCGCGCGCTCCGAAAGTCCCGCCCAAGGCCGAGCAATTGCGGCAAAGCGCCATGACCATCATGGCCGACGGGCGGCCGGAGGAGCAGGACCAGGCGATTGCCTATCTGCTGGAAGCGACCGAGATCGCTCCGGACTTCGCGAGCGCCTGGGGCTCCCTCGCAATGGCGTACGCCCTTCGCAAATACCAGCTTCCGCTGGCCGAGCGGGCCGGCAGCGAGGAGCGCTGCCGCTCCGCAGCGCGCAAATCAAGGGAGCTCGATCCAGACGAGCCTCTCGGCGAATGCGCGCTGGCCCTGCTCGTTCCGGCCTATCGCCATTGGGCCGAGGTCGGGCGGCTGGGGCGCACCCTGACGAAGCGCCATCCCGGAATCCCCGTGGCGCAGCACATCCTGGCGGATTCGATGACCGATGCCGGCCAGTGGAAAGACGCGATCAAGGTCCACGACAGGATCGACCGCGAGCGTTTCGTGATACCGCTGAGCGATCGAAGCATTATCCAGGCCCTGTGGGCGGGCGGGGAGCTGCAGCGGGCGGAAACCATGCTCGATGGAGCGACCGAACGGTGGCCGCGCCATCGCGCGATCTACAACATGCGGGCCGAATTCCTGATGCATAGCGGCCGCGCCAACGAGGCGATTCAGCAATTGGAAAACCAGTCTTTGCGGCCGCCGGCCTATCCGCAAGACCTGCTCGATGGCGCCCTGGCGATGGCGCGGGCGATGGCCGGGACGCTCCCGCCGGCGGCGGCATTGGCGGCCAACCTCGACATGCTCGGCACGGCGACTGCCGATTATCTCACCTATCTCAATCACAAGATCGCGACGGTCCAGATCGTCGCCCAGCGCGCCGTCGCGCTCGGCGACAACCGGACGGCGCTTGAGCTTCTCGACGGCTATTACTTCGGGAGCGGCCGGTGGGCCAAGGTCGCGCCCGCGGCCGGCGACGACGATCGCAACACCATCTGCCTGTTCGAGCCGCCGATGCGCGGCATCTGGCGGGATCCGGGTTTCGCCGACCTGCTCCGCCGGGTTGGTCTCGAAGATCATTGGCGACGGTCGCGCGCTGTGCCGGACTTTCGCCTCGCCTGACCGGCCGCCTTGCCGCCGAAGCGAGCGCTAGCTACCGCCGGCCGACATGCCCCGCGTCCCCGCCCCCCTGAAAATCCGCGATTTCCGGCTCTACTGGCTGGCGCGCTTTGCGGCGGTGCTGGCGACGATGGGGATGGTCGTTATCATCGGCTACCAGGTCTACGACGTCGCGCGTAGCGATTACGGCATGTCGATCCGCCAAGCGGCGCTCCAGCTCGGGCTGCTCGGGCTGGCGCAGTTCGTGCCGCTGGCGCTGCTGACCCCCGTCGCCGGCTGGGTCGCCGACCGGTTCGAGCGGCGGACGGTGGCGCGGATCGCCAACGCGGTCGACCTCACCGTCGCGCTCGCGCTCGGCTGGCTGACCCACAACGACGCCCTCACCTTGCCGATCCTGTTCGCCTTCGCCGCGCTCCACGGGGTGGCGCGGGTGTTCGTCGGGCCGTCGATGGCGGCGATCGCGCCCAATATCGTTCCCGCCAACATCCTCCCCGAAGCGATCGCGATGAGCTCGATCGCGTGGCAGGTGGCGTCGGTCGGCGGCCCGGCGCTCGGCGGCTTCCTCTACGCCGCGGACCCGGCCATGCCCTATTGGGCGTCGGCGGCGCTGATGCTGTTCGCCATCCTCACGCTGACTCCGATCAAGCGGGTGTTGCCCCCGGCCATCGCCGGCACGGCCCATCCGCTTCGCCAGATGATCGAGGGCGTCAGCTATGTGCGCCGCCATCGCTTCCTGCTCGGAGCGATCACGCTCGACCTGTTCGCGGTGCTTCTGGGCGGGGCGACCGCGATGCTGCCGGTGTTCGCGCGTGACATCTTGAAGGTCGGGACCGAGGGCCTCGGCCTGCTTCGCGGAGCCCCGGCCGCCGGCGCCGCTTTGCTCGCGCTCTACTACGCCTGGTACCCGCTGAAATCGAACGTCGGGGTCAAGATGCTGCTCGCCGTCGCCGGCTTCGGTGCGATGACCATCGTCTTCGGCCTGTCGAGCTCGATGACCCTCAGCCTCGTCGCGCTCGGCCTGCTGGGGATGCTCGACATGCTGTCGGTCTACGTCCGCTCGAGCCTCGTCCAGCTGCACACGCCCGACCAGATGCGCGGTCGGGTGTCGGCCGTTTCCGGCCTCGCCATTTCCGCCTCCAACGAGCTTGGCGAGCTACAATCAGGGCTGGCCGCGGCATTGCTCGGGCCGGTCGGGGCGGTGGTGTTCGGCGGCGCGGCGGCGATCGGGGTCGCGGGCCTGTGGAGCCTGCTGTTCCCCGAGCTTCGCCGGGCCAAGACGTTCGAGCCCCAGCCGTTCCTTCCTCCCGAACCGGTGGCGCGGGAGATGGCCTGAGCCCAATTACCGGCAATTGGCTAAATTAACCGCAACCATGTTCCTTTGCAGCGCTGTTAACCCGGCCGGGCGATAAATCCGCGTGGGGAATTGAAAACCATGCGTCGAAGCCGATTCGCAACCAGTGCAGCGCAAGAGCCGACGGCCAAGGGCCGCTGGCTCGAAGCGCTGTCGTTCGACCTGCGCACGCACCTGGACGGCGACGATTCGATCGCTGCCCAGCGGCTTGCCCACCTCACCCAGGCGCCGATTCTCCTTGCCCTCGCCCATGCCGTCTCCGCCGGCCTGATCCTGCTGCACTGCTTCATCACCGGCTCGGCCCATGGCACGGCGACGATGGCGCTGGTGGCGGCCGGCGTGCTGGCCCTCGACGGCGGCTGGGCGTTTCTCAACCGGATCCTCGCCCGGCTTGGCGCCAATGTCCGGACGATGACCATCTGGATGTGCGGGATGGTCGCGCTGAGCACCGTCGCCTGGTGCATCTTCGGTTATGTCGCGGCCCATGATTCGCAGACGATCCAGAACGTTGCCCTGGCGGTCCTGATCGGCGGCGGCTTCGTCGCCTGCGTCGTGGCGGTGATTGGCTCGCCTCCGCTGGCGGTGACCTGCGCGCTGACCGGCACGATCTGCGCCTCCTATCTCCAGGATTCGCCGATGCTGACGATCGGCAGCGCGTTCCTGTCGCTGGTGTTCGTGGTCTATTCGGTGCTTAGCGCGCGAACCACCATCAACGTCGCCCGCGAGCGGTTGTCGCTCGACCAGGAGGCGCACAAGGCGTTGCAGTTCGTCAACGAGTTCGAGACCAGCGGCCGCGGCTGGTTCTGGGAGACCAACAGCCAGGGCACCTTGTCCTACGTCTCGCAGCAATTGGCCGACGACTTCCACTGCCAGCCCGAAGCCCTGCTCGGCCGCCAGTTCACCGATTTGTTGTCGGTCGACAGCGGCACCGACAACGCCCTTCGCGAAGACCGCACGCTGGGCTTCCATCTCTCCGCCCGATTCCCGTTCAGCGACGTCATCGTGCGCGCCGCCACCAACGAGGACATCCACTGGTCGCTGTCGGGCAATCCGATCTTCGATTCCAACGGCCGCTTCATGGGCTTCCGCGGGATCGGCACGGACCTCACCGAGCAGCGCCGCTCGGAGCAGGAGATCACCCGACTCGCCCGCTTCGATTCGCTGACCGGCCTGCCCAACCGCGCGATGATGCGCCAGACGCTCGAGGAGGCGCTTCGCAACGCCGCCCGGCGCCAGAAGGGCTGCGCCCTGTTCCTGATCGACCTCGACCGCTTCAAGAACGTCAACGACACGCTCGGCCACCCGATCGGCGACGCCCTGCTTCGCCAGGTCGGCGAGCGATTGAAGGCGGTGATGGGCAACCACGGCCAGGTCGGCCGGCTGGGCGGCGACGAGTTCATCGCCGTGCTTCCGGGCACGGTCGAGACCGGCCTTCTGGAAGCGCTCGCCAAGACCCTCATCGAGCAGGTTTCGAGGCCCTATTCGATCGAAGGTCACAAGGTGTCGATCGGCGCCTCGGTCGGAATCGCGATCGGCGACCCCGGGCGCGGCTGCGCCGACGCGCTGGTGCGCAACGCCGACCTCGCGCTGTACGCCGCCAAGGCCGCCGGCCGCGGCAAGCATTGCTTCTACGAGCAGTCGATGCATTCCGAGGCAACCGACCGCCAGGCGCTCGAGAATGATCTTCGCCAGGCGCTCGACCGCGGCGAGCTGTCGGTCGTCTACCAGCCCATCGTCCGTTCCGCCGGCGAGGATGTCTGCGGCTTCGAGGCGCTGGTCCGCTGGGACCATCCGACGCGCGGACCGATCTCCCCGGCCAAGTTCATTCCGCTCGCCGAGGAATGCGGGATGATCGAGAAGGTCGGCACGTTCGTGCTCGACACCGCCGTGGAAGAAGCGACCCACTGGCCCGACAGCGTCCGGGTCGCGGTCAATCTGTCGCCGATCCAGTTCAACAATCCGACGATCATCGCCACTGTCGCGGCCGTGCTCGATACCCACAAGCTGCGCGCCGGACGGCTCGAGCTGGAAATCACCGAGGGCGTGTTCCTGGCCGACAGCGACGCCACGGACGAGACGTTCGCCAACCTGAAATCACTCGGGGTACGCCTTGCGCTCGACGATTTTGGAACCGGCTATTCCTCGCTCGGCTATCTGAAGAAAGCGCCGCTCGACAAGATCAAGATCGACCAGAGCTTCGTTCGCGGGGCGGCCTCGACCTCGAGCCGCAATGCGGCGATCATCCGCGCCATCGTCAGCCTTGCCGAAAGCCTTGGCATGGACACCACCGCCGAGGGCGTCGAGACCCACGACGACCTGCAGCTGATCCGCGAGCTGGGGGTGAGCCAGATCCAGGGCTACATCTTCGGCCGCCCGTGCGCGCCTGAAAAGGCGCGCGAGCTGGCTGGCCAGTCGAGCGTCGAGGCGGATGGCTATTCCTGCGTGCGCGAGCCCCGCCAGAGCCTGATGCGGCGCGCCGTAACGGCGGTCGACGGCGAGCTGACCGAAGTCCGGCTGCGCAACATCTCCGCCAATGGCGCGCTGGTCGAATGCCCCAAGCCGGTCTCGCCGGACATGCGGATGACGATCGACATCGTCGGTGTAGGTCCGGTCGCTGGAACCGTGCGCTGGGCCCACGCCACCCGCTTCGGATTGAAGTTCGACGAAGATTTCGACCTTCGCCGACTGACCCCCAAGCGCGAAAAGCTGAACGACGTCACCATGATGACCCCGTGGTACGTCAGCCAAAGCGAGCAGAAAGCGGCCGGCTAGAAGGCTTCGACCGGCAAGGCCATCACGCTGTCGGCGCCGGCCTCGACCTTGCGCCTCAGCGCCCCGCCCTCGACCAGCTCATGGGTGGCATAGAAGCGCGCGGTGGCCAGCTTGGCCTCGTGGAAGCTTACATCGTCGCCGTTAGCAGCGCTCAGCCGCGACGACACCGCCGCCATCCTGAGCCACATCCAGCCCAGCGCGACGAGTCCCATCAACTCCATATAGGCATAGGCGCCGGCACCGGCATTGTTGGGGTCGGCAATGCCGTTCTGAGCGAGCCACATGGTGGCGCCCTGCAGATGGCCGGTGGCCTTTTCGAGCGGCTCCGCTAGCCCGGCCGGGTCGCCGGCGGCGCGCGCCTCGGCGATGTCGCGGGCGACGACCTCGAAAAAGGCGCGAACCGCGCGCCCGCCGTCCTTGGCCAGCTTGCGGCCGACCAGGTCCATCGCCTGGATGCCGTTGGTGCCTTCATAGATCTGGGCGATGCGGGCATCGCGAACGAACTGTTCCATGCCCCATTCGGCGATGTAGCCGTGGCCGCCGAACACCTGCTGCATGTCGACGGTGGTTTCGAACCCGCGGTCGGTGAGATAGCCCTTGATCACCGGGGTCAGCAGCGAGACGAGGTCGTCGGCCATCTGCCGCTCCTCCTCGGTCTGCGCCTTGCGGCTCAAATCGACCTGGAGCGCGCCCCACAGGATCAGCGCGCGGGCGCCTTCGTTGAACGCCTTGGCGCGCATCAACATCCGGCGCACGTCGGGATGGACGAAGAGGTTGTCGGCGGCGGCCGCGGTATCGCGGTCCTCGGGCTTGAGCGCCCGGCCCTGGCGGCGGTCCTTGGCGTACTGAACCGCGTTCTGATAGGCGAC
>DASTDT010000202.1:0-9586 GCA_035710225.1 Sphingomicrobium sp. | reverse complement strand
GCGCGGATCGCGGGGTGGGTCTTCCACCGCTGGAATTCCTCGAACGGCGACAGATATGGGTTGGAATAGTCGAGTGCGACGACGAAGCCCAAGGCGACCTGGCCGTTCTCCTGGTGATAGAGGAAACCACCGCCCCACGCGTCGTCGAGCGGCCAGCCCTGGGTGTGAATCACTCGCCCCGGCTGGTGCTTGTCGGCGGGAACGTCCCACAGCTCCTTGATCCCAAGACCATAGACCTGCGGACCGCTCTCCTTGCGTAGCTCGAACAGCTCGGTAAGCCGCTTGGTCAAATGACCGCGCGCGCCCTCGGCGAAGAAAGTATAGCGGGCGTGAAGCTCCATTCCCGGCTGATGGTCGGGTCGATGCGTGCCGTCGCGAGCGACCCCCATGTCGCCGGTAGCGACGCCCTTCACGCTGCCGTCGTCGTTGAACAGGATCTCGGCCGCCGCGAAGCCGGGGAATATCTCGACCCCCAGTTCCTCCGCCTGTCCGGCCAGCCAGCGGGTGAGGTTGCCGAGGCTGCAAGTGTAGGCGCCCTTGTTCGACATGAACGGCGGCAGCAGCCAGTGCGGGATCGCATACTTCCGCTTGCCGGTCAGCACCCAGTGCAGGTTGTCGGTGACCGGGACACCAACCGGCGCGCCGCGCTCTTTCCAGTCGGGGATCAGCTCATCGAGGCCGCGGACGTCGATCACCGCCCCCGACATGATGTGGGCGCCAACCTCGCCGCCCTTCTCGAGCACGCACACGCTGATGTCGCGGCCGCCCTCGGCGGCCAGCTGCTTAAGGCGAATGGCCGAGGCGATCCCGGCCGGGCCGGCGCCGACGACAACGACGTCATATTCCATCGATTCGCGGTCGCTCATTGGAAAATGGTTCCTCGCCTTGTCGACGCGCCGGTTCGTCGGTGACAGCCCTGCCAATTCCTTGACCGCGCCGTCAACCTTCCCGACAAGGTGGCGGCCATGGGAGGGGACCACATCACGCTCGACCGACGGGCTGCCGCCGAACTGCTCAGCTGGTGGCTGGAATCGGGCGTTGACGCCCCCATTTCCGAGCAGCCGCGCGACTGGCGCCGGGGGCCGGCGCCCGATCCCGCCGCCGAGCCGGTGACGGCCGATATCGGCCAGGTGCCGGCCGATTTCGAGTCCTTTCGCGCCTGGCTTGAGAAGACGGCCGACCTGCCGCTTGGCAATAGCGGAGCCGTTCGTGCCCTTCCGCGCGGCGAGGCACAGGCGGAGGTCATGCTGCTCACCGACATGGCCGCGGTCGACAGCCAGAATGAGCCGATCGGCGGCGAGGCCTGGGCGTTGGCGCGGCGGATGCTGGCCGCCATTGGGCTAACGCCGGAGCAGGCCTATCTCGCCAATTTGTCCTGTTTCTCGGGTCCGGGAATCAGGCTCAGTGACGCCGACCTGGAGCGTTGCGCCGACATCGCCCGCCAGCACATCGCGCTGGCGCAGCCCAAGCGGCTCATCCTGTTCGGCGATTCGCCCGCCAAGGCACTGCTTGGCGGCCCGGTCGCCCAACGGCGCGGCAAGATCCACAAGGTCGAGGGGGTGAGGACAATTGCCACCTTCGCGCCCAGCTGGCTGCTCAACCGCCCGGCCGACAAAGCGCTGGCCTGGCGCGACCTGCTCTTGTTGATGGAAGAATGATGATCGTCCGTTCCAGTCTCGCGTTCGCCTTGCTCGCAATTGCTTCGCCCGCCTTAGCGCAGCAGGACCCGCTGGCCCCCGCTCCCGGTCCCGTGCCGGTGGAACCGGAGGAGGAGGACCGGCCGATCCTGACCACCCCCGACCCGGCGCCGCCGCCAGCGCCGATTGGTCGGCCGGTAGTCGTGCCGAAGGATTGGCGCGGCGTGTTCGCGGCAATCCGCGCTGCCGACTGGCCGTCGGCCGCCGCCGGCATCGCCGCTCTGCCCGACCATGTCCTGAAACCGGTCGCCAGGGCGGAGCTGTACACCGCTCGCAATTCGCCGCGGGTCGAGCTTGAGCCGATCCTGGCATTGCTCGCGTCGGCCCCCGATCTGCCCCACGCCGAGCAGCTCCAGCGGCTGGCGATCGCGCGCGGGGCGACCGTGACGCCGATGATCGCCCGGTCGGCCCGCATGGTGCCGCTCGGCGCCGCCCCGCGCCGGCATCGTTCGCGCGGCGTCCAGGGCGACATCGCCGCCGACCAGCTGCGGACGGCACTGGAGCCGATGGTCAAGGATAACCTCGCCCCCGAGGCCGAAGCCCTCTATCTGCAAAGCGCGGCAGTGCTGACCGCGGAAGGCCGCGCGGAAGCCGCGCAGCGGGTCGCCTGGATTTATTACCTCGTCGGCCGCGACGCCGATGCCAAGCGCGTGGCCGAATCCGGCATCTCCGGCGCGACCGGCGAATGGGCCGCGCAGGCCCAGTGGATCGCCGGCCTGGCCGACTGGCGATTGAACAATTGCGCCAGCGCAGCGGGTCACTTCCGCGCCGTCGCCTACAGCCGCGCCGAGAGCGAGCTCCGCTCCGCCGGAGCCTATTGGGCGGCCCGCTCCGAGCAGGCCTGCCGCCGGCCAGCCAATGTCGAGCCGTTGATGAAGCTGGCGGCGCGATCGCCGGAAAGCTTTTACGGCCTGCTTGCCCGCGAGACGCTGGGCATGACCAAGTCGCTCCCCCCGCCGTCCCCCGCGTCGAGCCGGATCGAGGGGCTACCCAACATCCGTCGGGCGAACGAATTGTCAGCGATCGGCGAGCGCGCCCTCGCCGAACAGATGATCCGCCACCAGGCGCGCATCGGCAACCGCGCCGATCATGGCGCGCTGATCGCCAAGGCGCGGGCGATGGAGCTTCCGGCGACCGCCTATTGGCTAGCCCACAACGGGCCGCAGGGCGCGCAGGTCTCGCCCGCCGACCGCTTTCCGCTCCCGCGCTGGGCACCGAGCGGCGGCTGGCGGATCGATCCCGCCTGGGCCTGGGCCCACGCCCGCCAGGAGAGCGACTTCCGCCACGCGGCGGTGAGCCCCGCGGGGGCCGTCGGGCTGATGCAGGTGCGGCCGGGCACCGCCGGCGATTTCGCCCGCGCTCGCGGCACTGCCGTCGGACTTCTGAGCGATCCCGCGACCAACCTCGAATATGGGCAGAGCTTCATCGAGCTGATGCGGCGCAATCCGGCCACCCAGGGCCAGCTGATCAAGATCATCGCCGCCTACAATGCCGGGCCGACGCCGGTGGCGCGCTGGAACTACATCAACCACCAGGGCGACCCGTTGCTGTGGATCGAAAGTCTGCCCTATTGGGAAACCCGCTACTATATCCCGGCAGTGCTCCGAAACCTGTGGGTTTACGAGGGCTTGGCCGGCACTCCGCAGACCACGTTGAAGGAATTGGCGCAACGCCGCTGGCCGAGTTTTCCTGCCTACCGCCGTTAGTTTGTTCTTGTTCCGTTCGCCCATTTTGGGCATCATTGCCCGATGCCGATCGAGTCGAACAGCGGGCGCGGGGCGACGCGCAATCCGACGCCGACCCGGTTCAACCTCAAGCAGCATATCGCCGACGGCGACTGGCTCGACCAGGTCGAGGCGCTTGATGGGGTCGCGCCGCGCCGAACGACGGTTACGATCGAAAAACCGCGCACCATCCTCACCCGCAACGCCTCGCCCGACATCGGCTTCGACCGCTCGGTCAACGCCTATCGCGGCTGCGAGCACGGCTGCATCTATTGCTTCGCCCGGCCGACCCACGCTTTTCACGATCTGTCGCCCGGCGTGGATTTCGAGAGCCGGCTGTTCGTCAAGCCGGATGCGGCCAAGCTACTGCACGCAGCCTTGTCGCGGCCGGGTTATGAATGCGCGCCGATCGCGATGGGCACCAACACCGACCCCTATCAGCCGATCGAGGAGCGCTGGCGGGTCACGCGGTCGCTGATCGAGTTGCTGCTCGAAACCCGCCATCCGTTCACCATCACCACCAAGTCGGACCGTGTGCTTCGCGATCTCGACCTGCTTGTGCCGGCAGCGAAGCTCGGCATTGCCTCGGTGGCGATCTCGGTCACCTCGCTCGACCCGCGCACAGCACGGATCCTGGAGCCGCGGGCGCCGGCGCCGCGCAAGCGCCTGGAGGCCGTTCGCCGGCTCAACGCCGAGGGCGTGCCATGTCATGTCGCCATAGCCCCGGTGGTGCCACAGATCACCGACCATGAGCTCGACCATATCGTCGAGGCCGCTGTGAAGGCCCAGGCGCGCGGGATGTTCTATCTACCGGTGCGCCTGCCCCACGAAGTCGCGCCGCTGTTCCGCGCCTGGCTAGACCAGCATTTCCCCGATCGCGCGGCCAAGGTCATGGCGACCATCCAGTCGCTTCGCGGCGGGCGCGACAACGACCCGAATTTCTTCAGTCGGATGCGCGGCCAGGGACCGTGGGCAGAGCTTCTCGCCGCCCGCTTCGAGAAGGCCGTCCGCCGCTACGGTGCCGCTCAATCAAAATTCCCGCTTCGCCGCGACCTGTTTCAACCGCCCGAAGGGGCGCAGATGCGCCTGCTGTGACCGTTCGTCGACTGGGGGCATGACAAGCGCGTCGCCGCCCCCTAGGCCGCACGCCATGAATCGCCTTTACGCAATCGCCCTCCTGGCGTGTTCCGCTCCGCTCGTCGCGCAAGCGCCGGCCCCGCCCCCTCCTCCGCCGCTTACCGTCGACCGGGCGGTTGCGGATCTTCGCGACGATGCGCTCGCCAACGACATTTATGCCTGGGACATAGCCGAGGGCCTGACCACCGAAGTCGGGCAGCGCCTTGCCGGCACCGAGGCGGAAGCGCGCGCCAGGAGTTGGGCGGTCGCCAAATTGCGCGCGCTCGGCTTCGCCAACGTGCGGGTCGAGGAATTCCCGGTGACGGTGGCGACCCGCGGCGCCGAGAGCGCCGAGGTGCTGTCTCCCTTTCCGCAACGCCTGGTCGTTCATGCACTCGGCGGCAGCGGATTCACCGGACCGGAGGGCGTCAGCGGCGAGGTGATCGCCTTCGACAGCGTCGATTCGCTCCGCCTCGCGCCGGATTCCGCGGTCAGGGGCAAGATCGTGTTCATCGACCACCGCATGGTTCCGACCCAGGACGGCGCGGGCTACGGCCAGTTCGGGTCGCCCCGGCGCCAGGGCCCGACCGTGGCCAGCAACAAGGGCGCCATCGGCCTCGTCATCCGCTCGATCGGCACCGACCGCGACCGCATGCCCCATGTCGGCGTGATGTCGTTCGACGGGGGCGCCAAGCCGATCCCGGTCGGCGCGCTCAGCATCCCCGATGCCGAGCAGCTCGAGCGGATCCTGAAGCGCGGACAGCCGGTCACGCTGCGACTTCAACTCCAGGGCCGCCAAATCCAGGGCCCGTCGGGCAACGTCATCGCCGAGCTTCCAGGCCGCGATCCGGCGCTCGCCCCCGTGCTGGTCGCCTGCCATCTCGACAGCTGGGATCTCGGCACCGGCGCGATCGACGATGCCGCCGGATGCGGGATCGTCGCCGCCGCCGCCAAGAGGATCATGGACAAGGGCGTTCCGCTCCGGACGATCCGGATCGTCTGGTTCGGAGCCGAGGAAATCGGGCTGTTCGGCGGGCTGGACTATCTGCGCCGTCACGGCGGCGAGCCCCATCATGCCATTGCCGAAAGCGATTTCGGCGCCGACCGCATCTGGCGGGTCAACAGCAAGCTCGGGAACGCCCGGCGCGAAGAAGCGCGGATGCTCGGCGCGGCGCTCGCTCCGCTCGGAATCCTGACCGGGTCGTTCGAGACCGCGGAAGGATCGGACATTGGGCCGATGATCGCCGCCGGGGTTCCCGCGGTGGGGCTGAGCCAGGACGGAACGCGCTACTTCGACTTGCACCACACCGCCAATGACACGCTCGACAAGATCGACCGCGCGCAATTGCGCCAGAATGTCGCGGCTTGGACGACCATGCTTGCAATCCTCGCCGGGCCGGTCGAAGCCGTGAAGAAGAAGCCGGCCCGCCGGCGTTGATTAGTGCCAAAGAAAGGACGACCCCATGCGCTTGATCCTCATTGCCCCGCTCTTGCTACTGGCCGCCTGTGACGTCACCGAGGGCAACAATTCGACGACCCTGTCCTACAATCAGGACGCGGCGGAAAATGCCGTTGAAGACGTCGCTAACGCGGCTGAGGAAGCCGGCGAGGCGATCGCCAACGGCACCGAGGAAGCGGTCGACACCGTCAAGAACGTCGATGTCGATGTTGACGTCGACACCAACACCGCCGGCAACCGCAATTAGGTTTGCCGGACGGCCTGCTTCCCTCTAGATGCGAGCGTCGGCGGGGAGTGGCGCAGCCTGGTAGCGCATCTGCTTTGGGAGCAGAGGGTCGCAGGTTCGAATCCTGTCTCCCCGACCATGCTTGAGCGGCCGAGTGCAGCGAAGCAGCACGACGAGATGGCGAAAGCCGGCCGACCTGCCGTCCTGAGCTTGTAGAAGGACGGACAGGATCGACGGCGCGGATTTACTCCGCGCCGGCACCCCGGCAAGATGTTGGTGGGGGCCCGTAGCTCAACTGGTTAGAGCTGGCCGCTCATAACGGCTTGGTTGCGGGTTCGAGTCCTGCCGGGCCCACCAACCCACTGTGATACCTGCTAGGCGCTCGGCAAGAGCAGCGAGAAGCGCTCGTCGTCGATCGTCAAGGCTCCGCCGGCGAGCTCGATCAGTCCGTTGACGAGACGCAATGAGAAGCCGAGGCCGAGGACCGCGCGGTCGGCCTGGCCGATTGTGAACTCCGGGTCGAGCAGGTCCTGCCGGGCCGCGAGCACGGTTGACCGGGGCCGAGTGAGGCTGACGACGCAGCGCGCGCCCTCGTGGCGCACGCGGAAAACGAGGTGCTCGCCTGGCGAAGCCGCGCCCAGGACAGCGTCCGTGAACCGCCCGAGGAGGCGCTCGGTCAGCATGGGATCGAGCGCGCAATGGAGATCGCGCTCCGGCACGTCCAAGTCGAGCGTGACGCCCAACCTGGCGGCGCTCGCGGCGAGGTTGTCGGCTAGGCGCGGGAGCAGGCTAGAAAGTGCAGTTCCGCCCGCGCCGCCCGCCCCGGCCGATTGCGCACGGGCAACGAAATCGAGGTCGTTGGCGGCTTCGAGCAGCATCTTGGCGTTGGTCACGATGTCCGCCGCGCGCTCCCGATAGCGGCGGTGAGCAGGGCCGAAATACTGGCCGTCGATGATCTCGGCAAAGCCGATGATCGCATTCAACGGGGTCTTGATCTCGTGGATCATCTCTCGCAGCGAATCGTGGCTTGCGCCGCTGCCAGGACTTGCCGTGCCGGCCATCGGCACCGGCGCCGGGTCGCCGCGCTGGGCGATCCCGCGATAGCCGACGAAGCGGCCGTCCGCGGGCGCGAAGGCTGGCGCTCCGCTGATCGTCCAGTGCCCGGCCACGCGGCCCTCGTCACCAAGCTCGAGAAGGCAGTCGCGAAAGGGGGCGCGGATGGCGAAGGCGCGCTCGACGCAATCGTCGACGCCTTCGTCCGGATCGGCGACCGCGATCGAGCGGCCGATCAGCGGACCGCGCGGCACGCCCTCCACCCAGTCAATCTCGCCGCTGGCGCTGCACTCCCAGCGGAAGATCGACGGTTCGGAAGCGCCGTCGAAGGGCGGAGCTGCGCTTTCCGTCGCGGCCCGCTGGCGCGCGCTTCGGAGCCGGTCAAGCCGGGCGACCACGTCGCTGATTGAGGGCTCGGGATGGGCTGGCTCGGCCCTGGCGGGCGAGATCTCGGCGAGCTCCGGCGGTGATGGCGCGGGCGGCGCGACCGGCGAACCGTAGAGCGAGGAAAGGAAGCGCGCGACATCCGGCGACGCGGCGCGGCGCACGCGCTCCAGGGGCTCGCCCTCCAACCCTCCCCCCGCGAACAAGGGCGCGGCTACCGCCAGCGTATCCGCGGCGAACAATTCCAGAAGCTCCGCGGGCACGGCCTGGCCGGCGATCCCGCGGGCCGCCGCGGCACGCAGATGCTCGGGCACTCCGGCGCGGTCCTGCGCCAGCACCGTCAGAGCCGAATCGAGGAGCGCGGGATCGGCTTTGCCGGCTGATCGGGCGACCAGGTCGACCAGCTGGCGCCAGCGCACGTTACGGTCGTGAATCTCCGTGGCCGGCTGTGCCAGCACCGTTGCCAGGCGGTCGTCGAAGCGCACCCTGCCATTCACTCCGCATTGAAGGGGATTCGTTTTATGCTAAGTTTATAACTGCGCGTTGCGGCTGAGGGGCAGGTCACAGCGATTAACCATCCCGCAATGGGACAGGCGCCGCGCTCAACGAAAAAGGGCGGCCGCGAGGACCGCCCCTTCCCGTAATGCAAAGCGGGCTCAACCGCGTGTTGTGAGCCATAAGGCCCAGAACCGGGCCAGCGCCTGGTTGGGGCCGGCGACCGCATTCAGCGCCGCCTGGGCAGCGGCCTTGTCGCCGGCGCGGGCGAGCGCCATCCCGAGCCGCAAATTACCAAGGCCGGTGTCGCCCTTGGCGACCGCGGCGCGATACAGCGGCGCTGCCTCGGCATAAGCGCCAAGGCCGTAATAGGCGTCGCCGGCGGCGATCAGCGCAGCGGCATTACCGCCGGCCAGCGCGGCCTTGGCCTTGGCGTCGACCGCGGCTCGCGCCGGGGCCGCGGCGGCCTTGGTCGACAGCGTCTTGAACGAGCTGTCGTTGACGTTGATCCCGCTCGCCGCGGCTTCGGCGAGGACGGCCTTGGCCTCGGTCAATGCGCCGCTCTCCAGCAATGCGGAGGTGTAGGCGAAATAATCGCTTCGCCCGCTGACCGCTCCGCCCGCGCGAGCGAGCCGCATGGCGTCGGCAAGGTGCGCGCCCTTGGCCGCACTGATGTCGCGGTAGAGGCGCAATCCCTCGCGCCAGTTGTTGGTGCTCGGGTAGGCAGTCAGCCACTCACGGGTAATGTCCAGTGCCGCCGGCGAGCGGAGCTTGTGCGCAAGACCCGCGGCGAACTTGTAATTGTTCTCGGCGACTTTCTCGCCGCGCGCCTTGCTGGCGGCGAAGCTGCGCTGCATCAGCGACACTGCCTCGGCGTTATTGCCCGCCTTGGCGCGAAGGTCGGCGAGAAGCATCATCGCGGACGGGTTGTTGGCGTCGAGCGCGATCGCCTTCTGGAGCGCCGCCGCGGCGGGCGCTGCCTGACCGGCCTTGTTGTAGCGGTTGCCCAGGTCGGCATAGCGCTTGGCAAGATCTGCCGGCTCGGCCGCGCCGGAAGCTTCCATCGCTTCGACCCCGGCCTTGATGGCGGCAAGATCGTTGGCGGCAAGCGCAGCCTTCACTTGGTTGATGGCGATGAAGTAGCGGTCGTCGGCGGTCTTGGCGACAGCCTGCGCCGCGGCGAGCTTGGCGGGGATAGTGGCGGTATCGTTGGCATTGACCGCCGTCTGAAGCTGAACGATTGCCGCCTGCGCTTCCTTCGAGATATTCAGCTTGCGGCCGCTGGTGGACGTGGCGCCGGTCGTTGTTGTCTTGGTTTCCATCTGCGGCTTGGCGTCCTTGGGACGCTCCTGGCCCATGCGCTGGGCGGCGGCGGGAACGGTCAGGGCGGCAAGCGCGGCGCCGATAGCGAAAGTGCTGGCAAGCTTCATTT
>DASTDT010000201.1:0-2192 GCA_035710225.1 Sphingomicrobium sp. | reverse complement strand
AATCTGTGGCACAAGTGCAAGAAGTGCGAAGCGATGGTGTTCACCAAGGAGTGGCAGGAGAATCTCTTCTGCTGCCCGCGCTGCGAGCATCATGACCGAATTGGCTCCAAGGCCCGCTTCGAGCAGATGTTCGACGACGGCCGCTACGACGTCCTGCCTTCCCCCGAGGTGCGCGAGGACCCGCTCAAGTTCCGCGACACCAAGCGCTACACCGACCGCCTCAAGACGGCCCGCTCGAACACCGGTGCGCGCGATGCGCTGACCAACGCACGCGGCCTGATCGGCCGCCGCAAGGCGGTCGTCGGCGTCCAGGACTTCGCCTTCATGGGCGGCTCGATGGGGGTCGCGGTCGGCTCGGCCTTCGTCGCCGGGGTCAGCGCGGCGATCAAGGATAAGGCGCCCTACGTGCTGTTCACCGCCGCTGGCGGTGCGCGCATGCAGGAAGGCATATTGTCGCTGATGCAGATGCCCCGCGCCACCGTCGCTTTGGCCGAGCTTCGCGAAGCCGGCCTGCCCTACATCGTCGTTCTGACCGACCCGACGACCGGCGGGGTCACCGCGTCCTATGCGATGCTCGGGGACATCCAGATCGCCGAGCCAGACGCGCTCATCGGCTTCGCCGGCCAAAGGGTCATAGAGCAGACCATCCGCGAGAAGCTTCCGGAAGGCTTCCAGCGCGCCGAATATCTGCTCGACCACGGCATGATCGATATGGTCGTCAAGCGCCGCGATCTGAAGGCGACGGTGGCCAAGCTGATCGACTTCCTCGCGCCGCGAAAGCGCAAGGCGGCCTAGGAAGAGTGCCCGACTTCGCCCGCTCGGCCGACCCCGCGGTGCAGGCCGAGCTGGACCGCCTCCATCTGCTCTCGCCCGGCGCCGACGTGCTCGGCCTCGAGCGAATCACGGCCTTGCTCGTTGCGCTCGGCCGCCCGCAGGACGAGCTCCCACCGGTGCTCCACGTCGCCGGGACCAACGGCAAGGGCTCGACCTGCGCCATCCTCCGCGCCGGTCTCGAAGCGGCCGGCCACCGGGTCCACCTGTTTACCAGCCCGCATCTCGTTCGCTTCAACGAACGGATCCGGATCGCCGGGAAGCTGGTCGACGATGCCGAGCTCGCGGATCTCCTGCGCGAAGTTCGAATGGCCAGCGGCGACATCGGCCCAAGCTTTTTCGAGGCGACTACGGCCGCCGCCCTCCTCGCCTTTGCCCGCCACCCCGCCGACGCCTGCGTAATCGAGGTGGGGCTCGGCGGCCGGCTCGACGCGACCAACGTCATCGACCGTCCGCTGGTGTGCGCGATCGCAAGCGTCGGCCACGACCACGAGCAGTTCCTCGGCTCCGACCTCGCCGGAATCGCCGCCGAAAAGGCCGGCATCGCGCGACGGGGCGTCCCGCTCGTTGCCCTGGCCCAACCGGACGAAGCGCAGGCGGCCATCATCCGCGTCGCGGACGAGATCGGCGCTCCGCTTCACCTGGAAGGGCGCGACTGGGCAATCGACCCGTCGCTCGTCCCGGCGCTGCCCGGCCCATGGCAGGTGCGCAACGCCAACCTCGCTTGGCAGACGCTCGCCGCCCAGGACACCTTGCACGTCTCGCTCGAACAATTCCGGGCCGGTGTAGGTAAGGCGCAGTGGCCGGCACGCTTTCAGCGCCTCGGCGATGGCCCGCTTACCGAGGGAGTCGAAACCTGGCTCGACGGCGCGCACAATCCCGACGCCGCCGCAGCGTTGGCGACCCTACTCGCCGGGCGCGCGCCGATGCACCTCGTCGTCGGCATATTGGCCAACAAGGATGCAGAGCGGATAGTGGCGGCACTCGTGCCGAACGCCGCCTCGCTTACCTTCGTGCCGGTCCCCGGCCACGACCATCATGATCCAGCGTCGCTTGCCGCCCGCTTCGGCGGCCGCGCCGCGCTGTCGCTGGAGGATGCGCTTGCGGACCTTCCCGCGCCGCGCCTGATCGTCGGCTCGCTCTATCTCGCCGGGCTGGCGCTCGCCCTCAACGGCGAGCAGCCGGACTAGGCCGTGTCGCCCTCGGCTTCGTGCGCCGCGTCCGCCGCCAATATGTCGCCATTCCCGCGATTGCGGTCGGCCCAGGCCGTCCGCATCCACTCGAGCACGACGAAGGCGACGGCGATGAGGCCGATCAACGCCGTGAAGCGGAAAACCGGGGCGTAGCCGATATTGTCGATC
>DASTDT010000200.1:0-7056 GCA_035710225.1 Sphingomicrobium sp. | reverse complement strand
ATCCGATCGGCCTCGACCGCCGGCTTGTCGGTGCGGATCCGGGCGATGCGCGGGAAGCGCATCGCGAGTCCGGACTTGTGGCGCTTGCTGGCGTGGATCGAATCGAACGCGACTTCGAGCACCAATATCTTCTCGACCTCGCGCACCGGTCCGTAGCGCTGCACCGTGTGATTGCGCACGAAGCGGTCGAGCCACATCAATTCCTCGTCGGTGAAGCCGAAATAGGCCTTTCCGACCGGCAGCAGCTCGCCGTCCTCGGTCCAGCAGCCGAACGTATAGTCGCTGTAATAGCTCGACCGTTTGCCCGATCCGCGCTGGGCATACATCATGACGCAATCGGCGGTCAGCGGGTCGCGCTTCCACTTGTACCACAGGCCGACCTTGCGCCCGCCGACATAGGGGCTGTCGCGGCGCTTCAGCATCATCCCCTCGATGCCCTCGTCGCGACTGGCGGAGCGGATTTCGTCCAGCTCGTCGAAATCGCGCGCCGCGATCACCGCGCTCAAGTCGAACCGCTCCGGGTCGAGCCGCCCGACGAACGCCTCAAGCCGCGCTCGCCGCTCGCTCCACGGCAGGCCGCGCAGGTCCTCCTCGCCGTCGAACAGCATGTCGTACAGCCTGACGAACGCCGGATATTGCCCCTGCACCTTGCTGCTGACGTTCTTCCGCCCGAGCCGCTGCTGGAGCGCGTTGAAGCTGGCCGCCGCCCCGCCATGCTTGTCCGCCCCCTGGGCGTCGCCCCGCACCAGCAGCTCGCCGTCGAGCACCGCGTGGCGAGCGAACGCCTCGGCGATGTCCGGGAAGCTGCCGGAAATGTCGTCTCCCGTTCGGCTGAACAGCCGCGTCTGCCCGCCGGCATGGACAAGCTGGATTCGGATCCCGTCCCACTTCCACTCGGCCGCATAGTCGGCAAGGTCGACCTTCGAGTCCTCAAGCGGGTGCGCCAGCATGAACGGCCGGAACACCGGCACGTCGCGGCTGGTCGGCTGCCCGGCGCGGCCCTCGCCCCAGTCGAACAGCTCGCGGTAGGGCGGCCTCAGCCCGTGCCACACCTCCTCGACCTGCTCGACGTCCAGCTCGAAGGCGTCGGCCAGCGCCTGCTTGGCGAGCCGCGCCGAAATGCCGACCCGAAGCGCGCCCGTCGCCAGCTTCAGGAGCGCGAACCTCCCCGATGAATCGAGATGGTCGAGCATCTCCGCCAGCACGCGCGGGGCCTCGCTCCTGCTCGCCAGCCGAAGCCGCTCGACCGCGTCCGCGATCCGCACCGTGCCGTCGTCGATCTCCGGACAGCCGTCGGCGCTCGCCGGCCACAGCAGCGAGACGGTCTCGGCCATGTCGCCGACATAGTCGCGGCTCATGCGCAGCAGAACCGGGTCGATCCGCTCCTCGGCCAGCGCCCGAACCGCGGCCGGCTTGACGTGCGGGATGTCGAGCGTGCCGGTCAGCGCCGCCAGGGCAATCCCGCGGTCGGGGTCGGGCGACGACTTGAGATAGTCGCCGATCAGCCTCAGCTTGCTGTTGCGCGAGCGCGTATAGACGAGGTCGTCGAGCAACTGCGAAAAGGCGCGCATTGCGCCTCAATGCTCGGACCGCGGCGAAGTATCCTAGTGGAGCCGAAGCGCTAGCGCGGCGAGGATCGCCTCGCGGTCGTGCGCGGCGGCGGCCGGGTCGGCCAGCAAGGCCTCGTCCATATGCTCGAGGCAGGCGCGGACGGACTGGCCGCGGCCCGGCATCAGCGCATGGTGGGCACCATAATCGGCGAGGCCCTCGAGCGCCGCCAGGCCGTGCGCGGCGGCGAGGCTTCGGATCGCATCCATCTTCTCGCTGATCGCGCGCGGCGCCAGCCGGGGCACCCGCGCCTCCAGCTCGGCAATGCGGTCGCTGATCATGGCGCGGACATTGCGAAGCGTATCGTCGGTCATGAACCCTGTCCCCCGGTTGACGACGCCAGAATTGCGCGAAATGGTTAACGAAGGGCAAAGCAAGGGCGCCGTCATGGCCATTCGCCGCTTCCGCGAGCATGCCGCCGACCAGAACTGGTTCGCTGTCGTTATCGACGTCGCGATCGTCATCGTCGGGGTGTTTCTCGGCATCGAGGCGAGCAACTGGAACGCCGCGCGGATCGAACGCGGAGAAGTGGCCGCCTACCGTGAGCAAATCGTCGCCGATCTGGAAGCCAATGAGCAGGAGCTCGCGGAAAGAGTGCGCTATTACCGCCAGGTGCGCGACCATGCGACGGCCGCAATGGAGGCGGTTCAAGGCCCTGCTGCGCTGGGGGAAACCTTTCTCGTCGACCTTTACCAGGCGTCTCAGGTGTCGCCGATCCGGATGGAACGCTCGGCTTACGACGAGATGATCGCCGGCGGCATGGCGAAGAAGGTAGGCGACCCCGCCGTTCGCCGGCGGCTGTCCGCTTATTATGCCGGCACGGAACGCCTCGAAGAGGCGACGATCTTCAACACCGGATATCGCGACTGGGTACGCCGGGAAATGCTGATCGCTGCCCAGCAGCGACTTCGCGAACGCTGCAGCGACGTCGTGGCGATCTCACGCGACGGGGTTGAGACAATCACGCTCCCGGAGCGATGCACGTTGCAACTGCCACCGGCGATCGCTTCGGCGGCGTCACGGGAACTCGTCAACGACCCGGAATTGCTCCCGCAGCTTGCGCGGCATATCGGAGACCTCGATATCAAGATCGGGCGTTTCGAGCGCTGGCTGCAAGTGGCCCGGGACACGCGGCGGGCCCTCCAGGCAAGCGAACTGCCCTGAACCATGAGGGTCATTGCTTGACAAAATGACCCCTCGCCGTCATTGGGGCGCTCGCAAGGGCGGCGTCATTCGCCGCCTTCATATTTTCTAGCGCACCAGGATATTCGCGATGGCCAAGCCGGCAACCGTCAAGATCAAGCTCGTCAGCAGCGCCGATACCGGCTTCTTCTATGTCACCAAGAAGAACCCGCGCAACCAGACCGAGAAGATGAGCTTCCGCAAGTACGATCCGGTCGCGCGCAAGCACGTCGAGTTCAAGGAAGCCAAGATCAAGTAAGCGAGCCGCCGAGCGCGGGTGAGCGATTGCGAAGCAATCGGGAGCCAGCGCGAAGAGACGGCGAAGCTCGGCCGACGACCGCCAAAGGCGCGTCGATCGACGTCACGGATTTACTCCGTGACCGCACCCCCTTCATTCGCTGCGCCCCCCTCATCCGAAGCGTCCTTCCCCCCGATCGGCCCGTCCTCCAGCAACTGGTCGACGGTCTCGGCGAACCGCATCACCGAAATTGGCTTGGAGACATAGGCCTGCGCCCCGGCAGCGCGGATGCGCTCGTCGTCGCCGACCCCGGAATAGGCCGTCACCGCCATGATCGGCACCGTCGACAGATCGGCGTCGCCGCGGATCTGCTCCATCAGCTCCAGCCCCGAGACATAGGGCAGCTGGATGTCGGTGATGACCAGGTCGGGCTTGAACGCGCGCGCGGTCGCCAGCGCCTCGCGGCTGTCGGTGACCCCCTCCGGCTGGTGGCCGTGGGCGGCCAGCAGGTCACAGAACAGCTTGATGTTCAGTGCATTGTCTTCGACAACCAGGATCTTGGCCACGATTTCCCCCACTAGCGGCGACAAGGGTTAGGCGATGCGGCGCGAACTTGCCAACGATTGCCACACGCTCGCGCTCAAGGTGCTCGCCGAGACTCTGACCGACGAACGGCGCGCACAGCGGTTCCTTGGACTTACCGGCCTGTCCCCCGACGGGATTCGCATGGCCCTCGAGGATGGCGCGCTGCTCGCCGCCTGCATTGGCTTCCTTGAAGCGCACGAGCCCGACCTTATCTCGGTCGCCGGGGCCCTCGATCTCGATCCGGCCGCCATCGTTGCCCTTCGCCCGGAGCTCGAAAACTGAGCCGTCCCCTGCTCATCACCGATTGTGACGAAGTGCTTTTGCACATGGTCAGCCATTTTCGCGACTGGCTGGACGAGGCGCACGGCGTCGATTTCGCGTTCGAAACGGGTCAGTTCGAAGAGGCGCTGGTCGACCGAAGCTCGGGCCAATCGCTCGGCCGGGAACGCGTGTGGCCGCTGCTTGGCGAATTCTTCGAACGCGAGATGCACCGCCAGACGCTTGCGCCCGGCGCGCTCGACGCGCTCGGCCGGATCGGCGAGGTCGCCGACATCGTCATCCTCACCAACATCCCCGACCTCGCCCACCCGTGGCGGGTCGAGCAATTGGCCGGTCACGGCATCAGCCACCAGGTGGTGTGCAACCAGGGCGGCAAGGGCGGGCCGGTGAGCGAGCTCAGCAACGCCCGGCCGAGCAGCGTGTTCGTCGACGACTTGCCGGTTCACCACGCCTCGGTCGCCCGCCACGCGCCCGCGGTCCATCGGCTGCACATGGTCGCCGAGCCTTTGCTCGCGCCCGCCGTTCCCACATCCGAACACGCCCATGCCCGAATCGACGACTGGGCGTCGGCCACGCCCTGGATTCTCGAAAGGCTCAAGCCATGAAGACCGCATTCATCACCGGCGCAACCGCCGGCATCGGCGCTGCCGCCGCCCGCCGGCTGGCGGGCCAGGGCTGGCAGGTGGTCGGCACCGGCCGCCGCGGCGACCGCCTGGAGGCGCTCGGGCAGGAACTTGGCGAGGGGTTCCTTCCGGTCGTCTCGGACATGCGTGACGTCGATGATCTTCAGCGCATCGTCGACCAGCTTGAGCCACGGTTTCGCGGCATCGACCTGCTCGTCAACAACGCCGGCCTCGCCCCGCCGATGAACGATCTCCAGGATTCCGAACAGGCGCCGCTAAGCAACGTCATCGCCACCAACGTCGACGGACTGGTGGCGCTGACCCGCGCGCTCCTGCCGACGCTGATCGAGCGCAAGGGCGCAATCGTCAATCTGTCGTCGGTCGCCGCCACCTACCCTTATCGCGGCGGCGCCGTCTATGCCGGGACCAAGGCGTTCGTGCGCCAGTTCACGCTCGGCCTCCGGTGCGACCTCCAGGGCACCGGCGTTCGCGTGACCTCGATCGAGCCGGGCATGGTCGAGACCGAATTCACGCTGGTCCGCACCGGCGGCAACCAGGCCGCCTCGGACGCGCTCTATTCGGGAATGAACCCGATGACCGCCGAGGATATCGCCGACACCATCCTGTGGGTCGCCAATTTGCCGCCGCACTTCAACATCAATACGCTCGAGCTGATGCCGGTCAGCCAGTGCTGGGCGGGCTTTTCGGTCCAGCGCGAGGGTTGATTTTGGGCAGTCGAGCGACCAATCGCGGGTTCATGTCCATCGACCAGAAACTCGCCGAGCTCGGCATCGCCCTTCCGGAAGCCGCCGCCCCGGTCGCCTCCTACGTCCCCGCAGTCGAGGCCAACGGCCTGCTTCACATCAGCGGCCAGATCAGCTTCGCCGAGGACGGCAGCCTGATCAAGGGCCGGCTGGGGGAGGATGTCAGCCTCGAAGAGGGCCAGGCCGCCGCGCGCCGCTGCGGGATCATGCTGCTCGCCCAGATGAAGCGTGCTTTGGGCTCGCTCGACCGGGTCGAACAGGTCGTCAAGCTGGGCGTGTTCGTCAATTCGGCCGGCGATTTCACCGATCAGCCGAAGGTCGCCAATGGCGCGTCGGAGTTGATGCAGGACGTGTTCGGCGAAGCGGGGCGTCACGCCCGCTCGGCGGTTGGGGTCCCGGTGCTTCCGCTCGGGGTCGCGGTCGAAGTGGATGCGATCGTCAAGATCCGCGACTGACGATCCCCCGGTCGACCTGCTCGATCCTGGCCCAGCCGGGTTCGCCCATCGCGGCTTTCACGGACCGGGGGTTCCCGAAAACAGCCTTGCCGCATTCGAAGCCGCGCTTGCCATTGGCGCCGGGATCGAATGCGACGTCCGCCTGTCGGCCGACGGCAAGGCCGTGGTGTTCCACGATTCCGACCTTCGCCGCCTGTGCGCCTCGGGCCTTCGGGTCGAAGCGGCGCCGGCGGGCCTGCTCGTCGCGCAGCGCTTGTTCGGGACCGGCCAGCGTATCCCCTTGCTCGCCGACCTCATTGACCTCACCGCTGGCCGCGTTCCGCTGCTGATCGAGCTCAAATGCCATGGCGGAAATGCCGACCGCCTTGCCGCCGCCGTCGCCGCTGATGTCGGCGCTCGGCATGCCCCGGTGGGGGTGATGAGCTTCGAGCCGCGCGCGGTCCGCTGGTTCGCCCGCAATCGCGCCGACCTGCGGCGCGGGCTGGTGATCTCGCGCCGTTCCTCGTCGCTCGCTCGCTGGAACGCCATTCGCGCCTGCGCGCCGCATTTTCTCGCCGTCGACCGGGCTGCTCTGGCCTCCGCCTGGGTCGCCCGGCAGCGAACCCGCCGGCGCGTCTACAGCTGGACGATCCGGACCGCGGGCGAGCGCGAGACAGCACGGGTTCACGCCGACGCGCTCATCTGGGAAGCCGATGGCCGACCGTGAATCCGAACTGACCGCGCGGATCGCGCCAGGCCTCGCCGCGCTGGATCCCGCGACTTGGGATTCGCTTGCCGGCGGCGACCCGCTCACCTCTCACGCTTTCCTCGCTTTGCTCGAACGGTCGGGCAGCGTCGGCCCGGGCACCGGCTGGACCCCGCTTCCGATCCTCGCCGAGCGTGGCGGCGCGGCGGTCGCCGCGGTCCCCGCTTATCTCAAGACCCACAGCCAGGGCGAATATGTGTTCGATCACGGCTGGGCCGAAGCGTGGCAGCGGGCCGGCGGCGCCTATTACCCCAAGCTCCAGGTGACGGTGCCCTTCACGCCCTGCCCGGGGCGCCGGCTGCTCGGCGATTCCGGCGCGGCGCTGGCGGCGCTCGAAGCCATCGCCGTCAATAACAACCTGTCCTCGGCCCACGTCACCTTCCTGACCGCTCGGGAGGCCGAGGCCGCGGAGGCGCGCGGCTGGTTGGTCCGCCATGGACTCCAGTTCCACTGGTTCAATCGCGGCTTTTCGACGTTCGACGACTTCCTCGCCGCGCTCACCAGCCGCAAGCGCAAGGCGATCCGCAAGGAGCGGGCGGCGGCGTGCCGGGGCCTCGACATCCTCACCCTTCGCGGG
>DASTDT010000199.1:0-10085 GCA_035710225.1 Sphingomicrobium sp. | reverse complement strand
GGGCGCAAATTGTTCATGCCGATGGTCGCCGTGTCGACCCGCTACCGCTGGTCGAGCGGCGAGGGCCAGACCGGCGCCAGCTTCCTGGTCGGCCGGGGGCAGGAGGCGCAGGAGCGGCTCGCTCCGCTGCGCATCGACCAGGGCACGCGGTCCTGGAAGGGGCTCGGGGTCCGGCGCTATGAAAAGGGGCTTAGGCGCTAGCTCTAGAGCGCGGTGCCGACGCTATTATAGCTGTGCCAGGCGAGCACGGCCGCAGCTCCGCGGTGCGGCCGCCAGGCTTCGGCGAGCGCGCGCAATTCCTTTTCCGACGGTCGTTCGGCGAGGCCCAGCAGCCGGCCGAGCTCGATCTGGACGGCAAGATCGCCGGCCGGGAAGGAGTCGGGCCGCCCTTCGGCGAACAGCAGGTAGATTTCCGCCGACCAGCGGCCGATGCCCTTGATCCGGGTGAGAAGGGCGATCGCCTCCTCGTCGTCGTCGGGAAGCGCGTCGAGGTCGAGCTCGCCCGACAGCACCAGCGCGGCGAGGCTTCGCGCATAGCCGGCCTTCTGGCGCGACAGCCCGGCCTCGCGCAGCTCCGCGTCGCTTGCCGCGACGAGCTGGGTCAGATCGACCGGATCACCGAAGCGGGTGGTGAGCTTGGCCCACATCGAGCGGGCGGCGGCGACGCTGACCTGCTGGCCGACGATCGTCCGCAGCAGGGTCTGGCTGCCGCGCTCGCTGGCCCGCGGCTCGGGGTGGCCAAGGCGCTCGAGAACGCCGGCGAAGCTCGCCTCACGCCGCGCCAGCTCCTCGACCGCGGAGCGGATCGAGGCAGCCGTACGAACCATCAGGCGATGCTCGCCGCATAAAGCGCGACGGCTGCGGCGTTCGACACGTTGAGGCTTTCGGTGTTCGCGCTGATCGGAAGCCTGGCAAGCGCATCGCAATGCTCGCGGGTGTTGCTGCGGAGGCCGGGCCCTTCGGCGCCGAGCACCAGCGCAACGCGTTTCGGGCCAAGCGCGTCCTTGAGGTCGCTGTCCGCTTCGCCGGCCAGGCCGATACGCCAGAAGCCGGCCTCGGCGATCTCCTCCAGCGCTCGCGCCAGATTGACGACCCGAACCCACGGCACACGCTCGAGCGCGCCCGAGGCGGCCTTGGCCAAAGCGCCGCCCTCGGGCGGGGAATGGCGGTCCTGGGTGACGATCCCGATCGCTCCGAAGGCGGCGGCGGAGCGCAGGATCGCGCCGACGTTATGGGGGTCGGTGACCTGGTCGAGGACCAGCAACAGAGCCCGCTCGGGGGCATCGGCGAGGAGATCCCCGAGCCAGATTTCCTCCAGTGGCTCGACCTCGATCACCACGCCCTGGTGGGGGGCATCGTGCGGTACCATCCGGCCGAGGTCGGGGGCTTCGGCCATGACCAGCGGCACTTCCGGCGGGAAGCGCATGAAAGTGGCGGCGTCGCGCGTTGACCAGGCCTTCAGCACTCGGCGGCCGGGATTGTCGAGCGCGGCCGCGACCGCATGCTTGCCCCACAGGCGGGGGCGATTGGGGTTAGAGCCGCCGCGGGCCTTGTTCTTGCGCGCCATGGCGCCGCCATGCGGCGAGCCTCGAGCTTAGGCAAGACCCTCGGCGTCGAGCGAATAGCCCGCGGAGCGGACGGTGCGGATCGCATCCGGCTCACCGAGCGCGAGCCGCAGCCGGCGGATGTGAACGTCGACCGTGCGCAGCTCGATGTCCTCACTGTGCGGCCAGACCGCTTCGAGCAGTTGCTGGCGCGAAAGAACCCGCCCCGGGCGCTCGAGGAAGTGGCGTAAGAGCCGGTATTCGGTCGGTCCAAGGTGGACCGCCTGGCCGTTGCGGCGGACGCGGTGGGCGCCAAGGTCCATCTCAAGCCCATCGTGAACGAGGCGATCGCCGACCAGGCTTGGCTGCGACCGGCGCATCACGGCCGAGGCGCGGGCCAGCAGTTCCTTGGGCGAGAACGGCTTGGTCAGATAATCGTCGGCGCCGGTCTCGAGCCCGCGGATGCGGTCCTCCTCCTGTCCGCGCGCGGTGAGCATGATGATCGGCACGTCGCGAGTCGCTTCACGGCGGCGAAGGCGGCGGCAGACCTCGATCCCCGATACGCCTTCGATCATCCAGTCCAGGAGGACGAGGTCGGGCCGGGTCTCCTCGGACAAGACCAGCGCCTCCTCGCCGTCGCCGGTCTGCCGGACGATCCAGCCGTCGCGCTCGAAATGGAACCGGACCAGCTCGGCGAGCGCCGCGTCGTCCTCGACCAGCAGGAGGCGCCTGGCGCTCATCTGATCATGCCTCTTCGAGTGGATCCGCACCCTTGGTACGGTCGCCGTAATATTCGCCGGTCGCGGCGTAATAGACCATCTCGGCGATGTTGGTGCTGTGGTCGCCGACGCGCTCCACGTTCTTGGCGACGAACAAAAGATGGGTCGACTGGCTGATGTTCTGCGGATTCTCCATCATGAACGTCAGCAGGGCGCGGAAGATGCTATTGTAGAAGTCGTCGACCGCGCGGTCGCGCTCGATCACCCGCACCGCGGCGTCGGCATCGCGCTCGACGAAGGCAACCAGCACGTTGTGCACCATCTCGGTCGCGATCCGTGCCATCTCCGGCATCAGCGACACCGGCTCGATGTTGGAAAGATTGTCGAGCAGCGGGACCCGCCTGGCAATGTTCTTGGCATAGTCGCCGATGCGCTCGACCACGCTCGAGATCTTGAGGGCGGCGACAATATCGCGGAGGTCGGCCGCCATCGGCGCACGCAGCGCGATCAGCTGGACAGCTCGCTTCTCGGTCTCGATCTCCAGCGCGTCCAGCTTCTTGTCGTCATCGACGACCGCGGCGGCGCCGTCGTAGTCGCGTTCGACCAGGCAGCGCATCGATTCGCGGATGGCGTGTTCGGCGAGTCCGCCCATCTCGCTGATCAGCGCGCGAAGACGGTCGAGGTCCTCGTCGAAGGCTTTCAAAGTATGTCCGGTGATGGCCATGGTCCTGCTCCGATCAGCCATAGCGGCCGGTGATATAGTCCTGGGTGCGCTGCTCGCGCGGGTTGGTGAAGATGTCCTTGGTGCGGCCATATTCGATCAGCTCGCCGAGGTGGAAGAAGGCGGTCCGTTGGCTTACCCGGGCGGCCTGCTGCATGTTGTGGGTGACGATGGCGATGGCGTAGCGGCCGCGCAGCTCGTGGATCAGCTCTTCGATGCGGGCGGTGGCGATCGGGTCGAGCGCCGAACAGGGCTCGTCCATCAGAATCACCTCCGGGTCGACGGCGATGGCGCGGGCGATGCACAGTCGCTGCTGCTGGCCGCCCGACAGCGCCGTGCCGCTTTCCTGGAGCCGGTCCTTGACCTCGTCCCACAAGCCGGCGCGTTTCAGCGCGTTCTCGACCATCGCGTCCATTTCCACCTTGCCGCTGGCGAGGCCATGGATGCGCGGACCGTAGGCCACGTTCTCGTAGATCGACTTGGGGAAGGGGTTTGGCTTCTGGAACACCATTCCAACCCTTGCGCGAAGCTGGACCACATCCATTGCCGGCGCATAGATATCCTCGCCGTCGAGCGTGATCTCGCCGGTCACCCGGGCGGAGGGAATCGTGTCGTTCATGCGGTTGAGGCAGCGCAGGAAGGTCGACTTGCCGCAGCCCGACGGGCCGATGAAGGCCGTCACCTTGTCGTCGCGAATATCGATCCCGACGTTCTTGAGCGCCTGCTTGTCGCCATAGAAGACGTCGATGTTGCGCGCCGTCATCTTCGGGGGACGGCCGCTATCCTCGATCAGCGAGTGCGCGGAATCCGGGGAGGGTGAACGCGAACGCCCGGCCTGGTTCAAAGCGCTACCGTCGCTCTCCGCCGGTAGAACACGGTCGGCACCGCCGCCGAGGCCCGAATCGTCCTGCGCCGCTTCCGCCGCGATGGCGTTCGACGGGAACGGGATAGTCGAGTTGGTGATGATCGGCTGCTTTTCTTTGGTCATGGTCATGGGCCTACCAGCGGCGTTCGAACTTGTTGCGTAAAAAGATGGCGAGCCCGTTCATTGCCAGCATGAACACCAGCAGCACGATGATCGCCGCGCTGGTCTTCTCGACAAAGGCGCCGTCGACCTCGTCCGACCACAGGAAGATCTGGACGGGAAGGACGCTCGACGGGTCGGTGACCCCCTGCGGCGGTGCGACGATGAAGGCGCGCATTCCGATCATCAGCAGCGGCGCCGTCTCGCCCAGCGCCCGGGCCATGCCGATGATGGTGCCGGTGAGCACGCCCGGAAGCGCGAGCGGAAGGACGTGATGGAACACCACCTGCATCCGGGACGCGCCGACACCCAAAGCGGCGTCGCGGATCGAGGGCGGGACCGACTGGACTGCGTTGCGGCCGGCAATGACGATCACCGGCATTGTCATCAGCGCCAGCGTCAACCCGCCGACCAGCGGCGCCGAGCGCGGCAGGTGCATGAAGTTGAGGAATACGGCGAGGCCGAGCAAGCCGAAGATGATCGACGGCACTGCCGCCAGGTTGTTGATCGACACTTCGATGAGGTCGGTCCAGCGGTTCCTTGGCGCGAACTCCTCGAGATAGAGTGCCGCCAGGACCCCGATCGGAAAAGCCAGGGCCATGGTGACGATGATGGTCAGGAAGCTGCCCTTGAGCGCTCCCCATACGCCGGCGCGGACGGGATCGGTGGAATCGGATCCGGTGAGAAAGGCCAGGTCGAGCCCGCCCATGCCCTTGGCGAGCATCGTGATCAGCAGGAATGCCAGGAAGGCGACCGAGATCGCGACCGCGGCGAAGCCGAACGCGCGGAAGCGCCGCTCCGCGGCATAGCGGGCCGCGAGGCGCTTGTGCATCGACCCGTCGGTCCAGCGTGACTGCGCGACGCTACTCATAAGCTTCCCGATATTTGCGGACGACGCGGAGCGCGATCAGGTTGAGGATCAGGGTGATGATGAACAGCAGCAGCCCGAGCGCGAAGGCGGCGAGCGTCTTGGGACTGTCGAACTCCTGGTCGCCGGTCAGCAGCTGGACGATCTGAGTGGTTACCGTCGTCACGCTCTCGAACGGGTTGATCGTCAGGTTGGCGGCAAGCCCGGCGGCCATGACGACGATCATCGTCTCGCCGATCGCGCGGCTGACCGCCAGCAGTACGCCGCCGACGACTCCCGGAAGCGCCGCTGGAAGGACGACCTTCTTGATCGTTTCCGAACGGGTCGCGCCGAGGGCCAGGCTGCCGTCGCGCATCGCCTGGGGAACGGCGGCGATGCTGTCGTCGGCCATCGAGCTGACGAACGGAATGATCATGATGCCCATCACCAGGCCGGCGGCCAGCGCGCTCTCGCTGCTCGCCGAGCTGATGCCGATGGCGAGGCCAAGGTCGCGCACCATCGGGGCGACCGTCAGCGCCGCGAAATAGCCGTAGACGACGGTCGGCACGCCAGCGAGAATCTCGAGGATCGGCTTGAGCCAGGCGCGCACCCGGGACGGGGCGTATTGGGTGAGGAAAATCGCGCTCATCAACCCGAGCGGGATGGCGACGATCATGGCGATGATCGCGCCGATGAAGATCGTTCCCCAGAACAAGGGCACCGATCCGAACGCGCCCGACGAGCCGGCCTGGTCGGCCCGGATGGCGGTTTGCGGGCTCCACGTCGTCCCGAACAGGAATTCCCCGACATTGACCTTTGAGAAGAACAGCACGCTTTCGAACAGCAAGGAGAGGACGATCCCAAGCGTTGTGAGGATCGCGATCAGCGAGGCGCCGACCAGCAGCACCATCACCCAGCGCTCGACCGACAGCCGGGCGCGGAAGTCGACTCCCTGGCGGCGAAGGGCGAAGAACGCGCCGAACAGCGCGACAAGGATCGCGACCGCACCGCCGGCGAGGGAATGGCGCGCCATCGTCGCCTGGTAGACCGGAGCGAGTCCGGCCGATTCCGGGTTGAAGCCGGCCGGCCGAAGGCCGAGCGCGATCTCGCGCGCCTCGCCCAGGATCGCATCGCGCTGCATGGCGAAATCGGGCAGGGCCTGCCCCGCCGGACTGGCCAGCACCGCCTGGTCGACCAGCGCGTGCTGGAGCGGCAGCCAGAGAGCCAGGAACAGGAGCGCCGGAAGGGCCGTCCACAACGCCGCGTGAATAGCGTGATAAACCGGCAGGCTGTTGAGGCGCTGGCCGGCGCCGCGCAGCCCTTTGGCGCGCGTGAACGCGAGATAACCCGCGGCCCCGCCGATCAGCAGGACCGCGATGAGGGCGGTCGACAGGGTCATGACCTACGCCGGCCCCGAGACTACTTGAGGGTCGCTTTGTCGAGCGGCTTCAGCGCCCCGGCCTGAGCGGTCGCCGACGCGAGGTCGGTGGCGCCAAGCGGGACAAGGCCGCGGCCGGCAAGCAGCCCGCCCTGGCCCCAGGCCTTGGAGTAAGCGAGGATGAACGCCTTGATCGACGGCTTGGCCGCGATGTGCTCGCCCTTGAAGTAAAGGAACAGCTTGCGGGCGCCGGGATAGCTGAGGTCGCTGATCGTCGTCCCGGTGGGCGCAATCCCGGCGATCGACACCGGAGTCACCTTGTCGGCATTTTCCTCGAGGAAGCTGTAGCCCAGCACGCCGAGCGCGCCGGGATCCGCCGACACCTTCTGGACCAGCAGATTGTCGTTCTCGCCGGCCTCGACGTAGGCGCCATCCTCCCGGATTTTGGTGCAGGTCGTCTTGTATTCGTCCTCGTTGGACTCCTTTAGCGACTTCATCGCCGGATCGGACTGGCAGCCCTTCTCGAGGATCAGTTCGGCCAGGCTGTCGCGGGTGCCAGAGGTCGGCGGCGGGCCGAGCACGCGGATCTTGATCGCCGGCAGCGACGGGTCGATGTCGGCCCAGGTCTGCGCGGTCTGCGCCTTGCCGAACGGCGTTGCGGCCAGCGCCTGGTAGATTTGCGCGGTGGTCAGGCTGAGCGGGGGCTGGCCCTTGGCCTGGATCAGGGTCAGGCCGTCGATGCCGATCGGCAGTTCGATGACGTTGCGGGCGCCGTTCTTCTCGCAGTCGGCATATTCGCTGGCCTTCATCGGGCGCGAGGCGTTGACCGCGTCGGGGAACTGCTCGCCGACGCCGGCGCAGAACAGCTTGATCCCAGCGCCGGTGCCGGTCGATTCGACGATCACCGAGGAGCCGGGGTTGGCGCGCTGATATTCCTCCGCGACCGCGGTGGTGAAGGGATAGACGGTGGACGATCCGACGATCCGGATCTCGCCCCCGGCACCGGCCGAATCGCCGCCGCCGCTGCCGCAAGCCGCAACCATCGCCGCCAGCGGCAGCGCACCCAGAATTTTCCTCATGTCGACACTCCCGGAGACCGCTTTTGGGCGGCGTTGCGGCCAGTCGATCCGGCCTCGGGCGGGCTTTGCGTCAGTCATGTTACAGTGTCGTGACATCAGGCCGGCGGAAGCGTGATCGTCACCACCGTGCCCTCGCCGATCCGCGATTGGATATCGATCGTTCCCCTGTGCCGCTCGACGATGTGCTTGACGATCGCGAGGCCAAGGCCCGTGCCCCCCGATCCGCGGCTTCGCGCATCGTCGATGCGGTAGAAGCGTTCGGTCAGCCGCGGCAGGTGCACCGGCGCGATTCCGGGACCGGAGTCGCGCACCCGAAGCAACGGCCGGCCGTGCTCCACGCCGACGCTCAGCACCACGCCCGATCCGCCGTAGCGGATGGCGTTGGACAGAAGATTGTCGATGACCTGAAGCATCTGCGGCGCGTCGGCGGCGATGGTGACGGGAGCCTTGTCGTCGATGTCGAGCTGGACCGGGCACTCCCGCCGTTCGGCCAGAGGGGCAACCTGGACGGCGGCCTCGCACGCCAGTTCGCCAAGGTCGCAGCGGTCGCTTGGAACGACGAATCGGCTGGCCTCGATTCGCGACAGGCTCATCAGGTCCTCGATGATCCTCAGCATTCGCGCCGCCTCCGTGGCGATCGTACGGGCGAAGGTCCGGCGAAGCTCGGCCGGCACATCGGGCTCGGCAAGGGTCTCGGCATAGCCCGAGATCGTCGCCAGAGGAGTTCGCAACTCGTGGCTGGCATTGGCGACGAAATCGACGCGCATGCGCTCGGCGGCGAGCGATTCGGCCCGATCGATGAAACGCACCAGGCAGCCGCCGCCGTCGCCCAGGGGCCGTACCGCCACGTGCCACGGCCGCTCGGACCCGCCGATTCCGATCACCGCGACGTCGGCGCTCTCACCGAGAGCGATCGTCGCCAGCACCTGCGGGTGACGAATGCCGAGGCGATGGTCGCGCCCGACAATGTCCGGACCGAGCATCGCCAGCGCGGAACGGTTGGCGGCCTGGATCCGTCCCTTGACGACGACCAGCGCCGGTTCGTCGAGCGCGTCGAGCAGGGATCCCGGATTTGCTGCGCCGACCATCGGCGACCGCCTATCAGCAGGCGCGCGCGGTTCCTAGGGTATCGAAGGGCAAGCCCTCGGCTTTGCGCCGCCTGTAGCCGCGCCAGGTCCCGACCGCCAGGATCAGCAGGATCGGATAGCTCCAGAAATAGAGCGCCGCGGCATAGGCCTGCGGCAGAAGATCGATGTTGATCGTCTTGAAGACATGGCCACACAATGTCGTCAGTTGCAGCCCGGCGACCCATAATGGCCAGAAGCGGCAAGAGCGCAGGGCGACCGCCACGAACCCGCACAGCAGCACCAGGTCGATCGCGAATACGCCGACCTCGATATGGTCGAAACGGTCGCCGAGCGGAGAGAGGACGAGAAATGTCCCCACGGTCCCGGCGAGGCACAGCAGGGCAACGGCGCGTTCGTCCCGCCCGCCGCGCAGGATCGCGAACAGGACAACGACGACGAGAACGATCTTGAAGAGCAATGGGAACATGAGCGGTCCATCCGACCGGACCACCCGGGGGCGGTCCGGTCAAGAGGGTGATCAGGCGACGATGCGAAGGTCGGTCCGGGCTTCTTCCGGCGGACATTCATGGTCGCCGAAAGCGATCGTGCGAAGTCCGGGCACGAACTGCTTGGCCTCGACCAGCGCACCGTGGCAATTGGCGATCCCGCCGCGCGCCGCGACGAGCGCTCCGACAGTGGCCGCGATTTGCTCGAAGGCCGCATGGCTGGTTGCCACGCCGAGACCGGTTACCGCCCGGGCACTGACCAGCCTCGACTGAAGCTCGGCGATCTCGCCGATCGCCTGGTCAATGGTCTCCTCTACGGTACGGACCTGATGGGCCACCTCCAAGGCGGCATTTTCGATCTGGGCTTTGCGCATGACGTCTCCTTGCCCGACCGCGAAGCGGCCGGCTTGCTGGCGAGCCCGGCACGAGTTCAGGAAATCGTTAGCGGCCCAGCATCCGCGCCAGACTTTCCAGTCCAGCCAAATACATGCCCGCGGAAAAGGCCGCCCCGATCGCGATCAACACGATCCACAGCAACCGTAGTCCGATGCCCATCTCGTTCCGAGGCACTCTCCTCGTTGCGAACGGCAAAGGCAGGGAAGAACCGGAAACCGCCGGCATTTGCTCGGTTTCGATGCCAGGACCCCCGGCCTTCCCTGCACGGTCAGCGTGCCGAATCTGAAAACCGACCGCACCGCCGGAATGGCTGGATGAGACGCCGCCCTCAATGTGCGGCGGTTGATGTATCAATCGCTGATATGGTCCATGCACCTGGGCAACCAAGCGCGCGGCTTGGGAACGCCGCTCCACACCGAGGAGGTGCAGCGCGCCGCGGATCCGCTGGTCGACCGTATGCGGGGAAATGTTGAGCTCGGCGGCGATTTCCTTGGAAGACAGATGCTCGTTGACCAACCGCAGGCAGTCGAGCTGGCCGGCGCTCAGCCGGGCGACGCGAGCTGCGTCGTCATCGTCTCCGGACCCCTGCGATTGCGCCACCGCGTCGGACACCAAAGCTCCTTCCACACGCCGCCCCCAGTGACCCGTAAATTGTTCGAGTCAGGCAGGACTTAGGTCAAAACGGACAAAATCGCCAGTTGGCGTGATGTATGTTAAGTTAATTCCGCCGAGGTAACGAAGTATTCGCCGTCGGGCGGTTGGTGGAGAGGGCTGGATTCGAACCAGCGTACGCTTGCGCGGGCA
>DASTDT010000198.1:0-2938 GCA_035710225.1 Sphingomicrobium sp. | reverse complement strand
CGGCTTGTGGAAGTCGGCGCTCCTCTAGCGGGCGCGGGGCGACTGCGCCACCCCGCTCAATTGCCGTTGGCGCCGGTCGCCCCGCCGCCGAAGCTGCGCTTGATGCTCAAGCCGAAACTCACATGGATGTTGCGATCGCGAAACTCCCGGAAGGTCGGGTCCATGATCGTGCGGTTGGGCCGATAGAGCAGGCGGTTGGCCATGGCATTGGTGTCGAACATGTTGTCAACGTCGAGCCGGATCGTGGTGCGTCCGTCGGGCCGGTATTCAGCGAAGGCTGTGCCATAGGGGCCGCCGTTCCAGTTGCTGTAGATCTCGTCGGTCCGGTACAGATAGAATTTGTCGCGGTCAGAGACTGCGAAGCCGTAGGAGAAGGCGCCGGCATCGCGGCGGACCTCGGTGTACCATTGCCAATTGGGCCAGAAGTCCGTCCAGCGCCGCTGCTCGAGCCAGATCGGGTCCTCGACCCGCGTCCGCTGCAAGGTGACGTTCGTCTTCCACCGAACGCCCGGCAAGCCGAGCTTCGAAAGCGGGGCGTCGAGGTTGAAGTCGAGAAACATCCGCCGGCCCGTGCCAAGGTTCCCCGGCGCGTCGAACGCATTGCCTTCGTCGTCGAACACCAGAATCCTGTCCTGGAGCATCGAGACGAGGTCGTAGCCGAGCTCCAGCTTGACGAGACCGTCGCCGAGGATCGGCTTTTCGATCAGGACGCGGCTCTCCCAGGTGCGCTGCGGCACGAGGTTGGCGTTGCCGCCGTTGATGCGGTCGCTGGAGAATTCCGCCGAGCTGATGAAATCGTAGAAATCGAGCTGGGCGACGGTCCGGCGAAGGCTGAACTGGGCGTGCCAGCCGTCGCCAGGGCGCCAGTCGAGCGAGACGCTGGGCTTGAGGAACTTCAGGTCGCGGTCGGCGGTCGCGTCGCCGCGCACTTTCAGCCTCGACGCTTCGTAGCGAAGCCCGAGGTCGAGCCGCAGCTTGTCGGTCAGCGGGCGGCCGCCGATCGCATAGATCTCGCCGCGAAGCTCGGAAACCACCGCATTGTCGATCGGAAGCTGGATCTGCTCGCGATTGCCCGACTCGTCGAACTCGAACAGCTCGAGGTCGGACTGGAGCTTGTTGTAGGCCACCTCGATCCCGGTTTCGAAGCTGAAGCCGAACAGCTTGGGCTGAGAGTAGCTAAGCCGGCCGATGGTTTCCTGGAGCCGCGCCTCCTGGAACTGTTCGAAGCCGCCGAGCACCGGGGTGCCTCCCACCCCGCGGAAATAATAGGCATCGAAATTGTCGCGCTTGCGGCGCGTCACGAGCCCAACGAATTTGATCGCGCCGCTGCCGATCGGGCGTGAAATGTCGCCGCCGATCTCGATGACCGGGTTCTTGTAATCCTGGATCAGCCGGTCGTCGCGCTCAGCGCCCGCGGCAGGCGTGACATGGTTCGACTGTATTAGCCTGAATGAATCCGGCGCCCAGCGGGCGTTGATATGTACCGCCTTGTTCTCGCCTTGTTCGAGTGCCCAGCTTCCCGATAGGAAGGTGTCGCGATCCTTGATCGTGTTGACCTTGCGCCGATGCTCGAGGAGATCGCCGCTGGCGAAATCGTAGAATTCGTCGGTGCCCTCCTCGATAATGATCGCGCTGCCGGTGCCTGCGGACAGGTTGAAGCTCGAATCGCCGCGCTTGATCAGCGCCGTCGCTTCCGCGTTCGGGTCGAGCCGGCCGTTGAACCGGCGGCGCACCGAGGCGGAGACTTCTCCGTCGAAGCCGGAGACGGCCGAAAGGACGATGTTGAGCACCTGGCCCTTGCCGGCATAGTCGGAGCCGTAAAGGTCCCCGGGCCCGACCTCGACCCGGACGACACGGCTCGCGGGGATCCGCGACAGCAAGGTTTCCAGCGATTCCGACTTGGCGCTGGGCCGGGCGCCGTTGATGACAACGTTGCCGACCGCGCCGGCAAAGCCGCGGACATCGGTATTGCCGAGGTCGAGGCTGAATCCGGGAACCTGCCGGGCGATGTCGAGCGCGGTGCGGGGCGCGAAAGGCGCGAAGAAGGACGCCTCATATTGCATCGTCCGACCGCTCGACTGTCCCGCCGTCGCCTCGGCCGCGCCGGGAGGGCCTTCGCCCGCAGGCGGGATAGTCGGCGGCGGAGTCTGGGCGCGCAAAGCCTGGGGCACGAAGAGGGCAGCGGCGGCGGCTGACACCAAGAGGCAAGTGGAACGCATGACAATCGACCCCTGTATTACTAGGATAAGACACTAGGGCATGAGTTGGCGGTCGGCCAGAGCCGTTTCGACAAACCGACAGACGGTTTCGCAAACGGGCGGCCGCCATCGATGCGCAGGCTGACGCGTTGCCCGATGAAACTCAGGCGAGGGCGTTTCGTGAAGTCGGCCGCGCGCATGCGACTCACCGTCATCGATGAATGTCGCGGCTGATCGCGCGGATCTGGACGAGTCGGTCGGGCGAGGGCAGGGCGCCGCCGCGCCGGACCGAGAGCGCGAATTCCGGAGTGACGCCCAGCGCCTTCATCTGCACGAGCGCGTCGACCGGCAGGTCGCGGTAGCCGATACGCTCGAAGCCCGCGACATAGTCGGGGGTGATATTGAGCGCTTTGAGCTGGATGAGATCGCCTGGCGACAGCTTGCCATAGCCGGCGCGAACGAAGCCGCCGATGAAGTCGGGCGTGATGCTGAGCGCCGCGAACTCGACGAGCGACTGGAGCGAGGTGGGGCGGTAGCCTTGGGCGGCGAGCGCGCGGATATAGGCGGGCGTGACCCGCACCGCGGACAGCTCGATCAGCTTGTCGACTCCAGGTGCCGGATAACCGGCTTGGCGAAGCGCACTCACCAGCTCGCGGCGCGCATCGACCGCCATCAGCGCGTAGGTCTGCTCCTCGGTCGGACGGGCGATGCCGTTTTCTGCAAGGAAATCGTTGAAGCCG
>DASTDT010000197.1:0-20470 GCA_035710225.1 Sphingomicrobium sp. | reverse complement strand
CTGATGATCCCCGCCTCGTCGCCGGTCTGTCGCCACATTTCGGCGAAGCTGGGATCGCTGGACGCCGGGCGCTTCTCGGGCTCGAGGTCGTCGAAGCGCACCCGGATGGGGATTGCGACGCCTTCGCCGCAGACGATGCATTCGCGGTTGCGCAAGGCCGGGATGGCATCGAGGAAGCCGCGCGCGCCCTCGGGCATTGCGGCGCGGACGCAGGCCTGGTCGCGGTCGTTGTTGAGGCGCATGGCGATGATCGTGCCGCACTGCGACAGCACGCCTTCGGCAAGGTCGGACGGGCGCTGGGTGATGAGGCCCAGCGACACGCCATATTTACGGCCTTCCTTGGCGATTCGCTCGAGGATCTTGCGCACCGCCTGGCCGGCGGCATGCTCGTCCTTGGGGACGTAGCGATGGGCCTCCTCGCATACCAGCAGCAGCGGACGCTGCGCCTCGGTGCGGCTCCAGATGGCATAGTCGAATACCATCCGCGCCAGCACCGACACGACGACGCTGGTGATCTCGCTTGGAACTCCGGACACGTCGACGATGCTAATCGGCTTGCCGTTCGCGGGCAGCCGGAACAGCTTGGCAACGAAGCTGCCCATCGAATCCGACACCAGCATGCCCGAGAACATGAAGGTGAAGCGCGGGTCGGCGCGAAGCTCGTCGAGCTTGTTCTTGATGCGCTGGTAAGGCGTGGTGTCGCCGGCGCGGTCGAGCTTGCCCATTTCGGCAATCAGGATCTGGTTGAGGTCGGTGAGCAGATAGGGGATCGGCGAATCGACCGTAACCTTGCCGAACTGCTCGACATTCTTGCCCTTGGTGCGGGCGGCGAGGATGCACTTGCCGAGGATGTCGGCGTCGCGCTGCCGTTCGGCGCCGTCGGTGGTCAGGAACACTTCGCAATGTTCCTCGAAGTTCATCAGCCAATAAGGCAAAGCGAGGTTGTCCACGTTGAACAATTCGCCGCAATCCTTGAACGCCGCCGAATATTCGCCGTGCGGGTCGATCATCACGATGTGGCCCTCGGGCGAGAGCTGCGAGATGCGGTGGAGGATCAGCGCGACCGAGGTCGACTTACCGGTGCCGGTCGAACCCAGGATCGCGAAATGCTTCGACAGCATCGGGTCCACATAGAGCGCCCCGCGGATGTCGTCGGTCGGATAGACGGTACCGATCTCGACGTGGGGCGAATCGTCGGCGGCGAAGATCGCGCGCATATCCTCGGTGTTGACTGGGTACACCTCGGCGCCCGGGATCGGGTAGCGGGTCACGCCGCGGCGGAAGTTGGACATCCGGCCGCCGGACCCGGCCTGGCCCTCGCCGAGGAAGTCGATGTTGCCGACCACCGCGCCGTTTTCGGCGCGAAGGGTGCGGACATTTGCGATCAGCCATGAATTGGCGACCTTCATCTTGACCTGGCTACCGACCTGGCCGGCCATCGCTACCGAGGGGTCCTTGTTGTCGGAAAGGGCGTGGAGCTGGGCGACGTCCATGCGCACCTGCGATCCGGACCCGGCAATGTCGATCACCTCGCCGATCGCCGGCAGCGGCGCGGAAGGGGCGACTGGGATCGCGCGGCCCTGCGGCTGGTCCTCGTCGCTGAAGCTCGACAGGTGGTCGGCGAACTGCTGCAGGTTGGGTTGGTCGGTCATATTTACTCGCGTCGCTGATTACCGGGGTCGGCCCGGGGTAAGCGAAACGGGTTAAGATTTGGCTTAGATTGCCCTTGCGGCTCAGGCGCGGCGGGCGAACACCCAGGCGGCCGCCCAGCCCATGCCGACCGACAACAGCACCGCGGCCAGCCCGTAGAGGAAGCCGTGGCGGCTGGCGGCGAGCGCCACGAACCGCTCGAACCCCGACTTGCCGATGGCGATGTCGCGGGTCGCGGCGGCGATCACCCGTCCGTCGTCGATGAGGAAGGTCTCCGCGGTATAGGTCCCGACCGGCACCTGGCTCGGGATCGCGATTCGGGCGCGATAGAGGACGCCTTCGCTGATCTCGACCCCGCCGGGATGTTCGGAATAGAGCCCCTGGCGCTTGCGCAGGTCGAGCAGCCCGGTCTCGAACCGCCGCTCCTTTTCAGGCAGTGCGCCGCCGCCGGACGATAATTGCAGGCCCTCGAGCCCGAGCTCGTAGATCGCCGCGGTGCGCTCGTCGATGAGGGCGCGGACCGGCTTAGACGAGGCGATGGCGTAGAAGCCCGGCGCCGACTGGAAGCGGTGCTTGTCGGCGTTCATCCAGATGCCGGCGATCTTCTGCTTCTCGCGCACCAGGATCGGCTCGACCGGACCCTTGAGCACGATGGCGATGTCGGGAGGCTGGCTCGGCGCCCGCCCGCCGGGGTAGAGGATCGCCCCGAACAGCAGCAATTGCGCGCCGGTGAAGCTGTAGCGGATCGAGATCGAGCGCGCCGAAATGTCGGGCACCAGGCGCGGGCTGGCGGCGCCGAGCAGCAGCGGCGTCAGCGCCAGCAGGAGCGCGGCGCGCAGTTTCACAGGCCCGGCGCTCACAGGAACGTCACCGTGTAGATCTCGTCGGGCCGCCAGGCGAGGCCGAGCGCCATCCGAAGTGCGACCATCAGGATGATCACCGCCAGCGCGAGGCGAAGCAGGTCGGGTTTGAGGCGGGTTGCCAGCCGGGCGCCATATTGGGCGCCGACCACGCCGCCGATCAGGAGCAGCGCGGCAAGCACGATGTCGACCGCCTGGGTGGTCATCGAATGGACCATGGTGGCGAACGCGCTCACCGCCAGCACCATCACCAGGCTGGTTCCGACCACCACCCGCGGCGCCATCGCCAGCAAGTAGATCATGGCCGGAACGAGGATGAAGCCGCCGCCGATCCCGAGCAGCATGGTCAGGATGCCGGCGACGAACCCCAGCACCAGCGGGGCAAGCGGCGAGATGTACAGGCCCGAGGCGTAGAACCGCCAGCGCAGCGGAAGCGAGGCGACCCAGCGGTTGTGACGCTTGGGCGCCTGCGCATCGGGGGAAGGATCGACCCAGCCGAGCGCGACCAGCGCATCCTTCAGCATCAACCCGCCGATTCCGCCCAGGAGCAGGACGTAGAGAAAGCCGATGATGAGATCGATCTGGCCGCTCGCCTGGAGCCATCGGAACAGCAACGCCCCCACCAGCGAGCCGACGCTTCCGCCGACGATCATCACTGCCCCCATCTTGAGGTCGACCCCGCCGCGCCGCCAGTGGGCGTGGACCCCCGACACGCTGGCGCCGGTGATCTGGGTGGTGGCCGAGGCGACGGCGACCGTCGGCGGGATGCCGTAGAAGATCAGCAACGGGGTGGTAAGGAAACCGCCGCCGACCCCGAACATGCCGGACAGCAGGCCGACCACCCCGCCGAGCGCGACGATGAGCAGCGCGTTGACCGACATTCCGGCGATCGGGAGGTAGATGTCCATTGGCGCGGGCCACGCTAGCGGCAAAGCCGCGCGCTGCTAACCCCCGCGTGGCGCGCGACGCCTAGAAGTCGCCGGCGATGGTCAGCGCCGGCCCGGAAAGGGGCAAAGCGTCGCCGGCAATGCGCTGGCGATAGTCGAGGTGGAGGCGGAGGTTCCGGCGCACCGCGTAGCTGAGGCGCGGACCGCCATCGATGCGGTAAATGCTGCCGCCGGGATCGTTGCTCTGGCCGCCGGCCCACAGCCCGAGGCCGCCGCTGACGCTGCGCCACACCGGACGGGTGAGGGTCATCGCGCCGTCGGCGAACCAGTCCTGGCTCTTGACCCCGACCATCCCGGCCTGGGCATAAGCGTCGAGCCCGAAGCCGAGCCCGACCGGCAGTTGGTAGAGTCCGCCCTCGGCGAAGGCGGCAAAGTCGGTACGGCCGCCGAAGCGCCCGAGCCGCTGTCGCCGTTCGAGGTTGAGAGCCACGGGCACCGCCCGCAGCGGCTGCCAGCGAACTCCCGCAGCGGCTTCCGCTCCGCGCACTCCGCCAGCCGACGAACTGAAGCGGAGCGAAGCGGCGATGGCTGGCGTGAACTTGTAGGTCAGCCGGGCGCCGACCTGGCTTGCGCCGAGCGTTCCGCCGGACGCGAGCGAACTGTTGCCGAGGCCATTGCGGAGAAGCGCCCAGCTGGTGAGCGACAAGCGATCGAGCTTTGGAGGCGGCGGTGGCGATTGTGCGTCTGCAGCGCGCGACGGAGCAGGGACGAACGGATCGGGGGCATCAAATGCGAGCGGCTCGAGATCGGCGAACCGCTCGGCCGGCGCAGGGTTGGGCATGACGAGGTCCCAGGCGCTGGCCGGCTGCTGGCGCTGCGCCGCGTAACGCACGTGCGGGGCGCCCCAGCCCGCAGGGACGACGATGGTCGGTGCCGGCAGGCGGGGAGCGTAGGCAAGGGCGGGATAAGGCTGCGGCGGGTAACCGTAGGGCGCTTGCGGATAAGGTGCGTAGGGAGCCGCCGCGAATGTCTCTGGCGGCGCTGGCTGCGAGACATCGCCGCCGACGTCGAACGCACCGGCTCGGCGGAGGCGGGCGGAACCAGCGCGGTCATCCCCGGCAACAGGCCGAGGCTTGCCGCGCGCACTCCCGCCCAGGCGAGCAGCGCCACGCCAATGAATCTGATCGGGGCGGTCATTGCGCGGTCTCCGGAGTTGGGAACATGTGGCCGGTCTTGTCCCAGACGGGCGGGCCGCCGGCGACGTAGATCGCGACCGCCCGCCGAACGGCGAGAATGGCGATGACATTGCCGACCATCGTTCGCGGCAACGAGCGCAGGCCCTCCGCAAACCCGTAGGCGGAGGTCACGAAGCAGAAGCGCACGAACAGCCGCCAAAGGAGCAGGACGAGATTGAGCTGGAGCAGGAAGGCAAGCGCCGGCGACACCTGGAACTGGACCGGCGCGCCGAGGGCGGAGGCGATCCCGAGCTGAAGCCACAGCAAGGCGGCGGCATAGCCGGCGACCAGCAGCACGGCGGCCAGCGGACCGCGCCGGTCGCGCATCCGCATCCATCGCTCGCCGATCCCGCCACGCCAACCCAGCCGGTCCCAGCCCGACAGGGCGATCCCGCCGATCCAGCGCGCCTTCTGGCGGACGGCGGTAGCGAGCGTCTCGGGAAAATGGCCGCGCGAGGCGACCAGGGCGCGGCTTCCCGGATACGCCGGGATGCGAACGAACATGGCCGCCGCCTCGATCTCGCCAAGGCGCAGGCCGAGCTCGTAATCCTCGGTCAGGCAATCGGCCGCGAACGGCTTGCCGCCGCGCCGGGCGGCGAGCCTGGCAAGCGCCTCGCGCTCGATAGCGCAGCCAACCCCGGCGAGCGGGATCGAGGCGCCGATCGCCTCGCGAACGACCATTTCCTTGCCGTGGCTCTCGGCGAACTCGTCGCAATAATGACCGGCGATCCAGCGGCTGCCCGGACTGGGCAGCGGAAGGACGGGCAATTGGACCAGAGCGGCCCGTTCGACGAGCTTGTCGAACAACGCGATCTCGAGCGGGTGAACGAGGTCTTCGCTGTCGTGCAGGATGACCGCCTTGGCCGTCCACCCGTCGCGCAATTCGGCGGCGATCAGCGCATCGTGGAGATGGTTGAGGCAGTCGGCCTTGGTGGTCGGGCCGTCATGGTGGATAAGCACCGTTTCGACCCGCGGGTCGTCGATCCCGGCAAGAGCAGCGATCGTCTTCGGATCGTTGCGATAATGTCCGACGAAGATCCGAAAATCCTGACCGTCCCAGCGATCGAGCGACGAGCGCAGCATCGCGGCGACGACAGGGCCTTCATCCCACGCGGGAACGAAGACCGCCAGCCGGCCGGGCCGCACCGGCTTGGCCAGAGTACCGGCGAAAGCGCGCGGAAACCGCGAATAGACGGTCGCCGAACGCCACAGGCGCCGGGCGAGATAGACCAAATCGACGGCCAGATCGTCGAGCGCAAACAACAGGAAACCGGCTGCCGCGAAGAGCGCCAATTCGGATGCGATGTCGGCAATGAAGAAGGAAGCGGTCACGCGCGTCCGGGCCGGACGGGACGGGACTCGAACGCAAAACGCAACTCACGCATGCCTGCTCCCGTACTGGGAAGGAGGGCACCGAGCGCGCCAAAGTAATCACAAGCCGCCGCAAACGGCAAGCTTGGTTCAATCAGGATAAGATTAACGCCACTACGGAGTGGCCGTGGTGCGACACACCTGTCGCGAAACAGGACAATTGTTTAACTTCGATTAACTGGAATTCTTGACTTTCCGTTGACGTCTTGGCAGGGGCACAAGCGGTGGAGTCGCCGCTCGACTCCCTGTGGGGATCGCCATGCGCCAGCTCATTCGACTGCTGATCGACCGGTCCGGCGCGGCCGTCGCCGAATATGCCCTGGTGTTCGCGATTCTCGGTGCAGCGGTGACGTTCGGCGCGCTGGCGCTGGGCACCGCGGTCACCGATTCGGTCGAAGAGCCGGTCGAATGCACGGCCGCCTCGACCGGCGCCGAGTGCTGATCTAGACCCTTCATCATGTCGATGACCGTGATTGCGCTGGCGGCGTTGCTGACGCTCGTCGAGCGGCCTCGTACGCTGGCAGCGCGCGGCACTTGGGCAGCACTCGATCGCGGCAGCCAGTGCGAGGCGTTGAGCCGTGCGCTGCTGCCACAAGCGCTCGACCGCCCGGCGGCGCTCATCACCGTCACCTTCGACCGCGCCGGGCGCCGTTCCGGCGAGCTTTCGATCCGTTTCCGCCGGCCGCTGCGGCCCGGCAGCAGCGTCATACTGACCGTCGGCGACATGCCGTTCGAGCTGGCCGCAGCCGGCCAGTCGGCGTGGAGCCGCGGGCCGGTCCAGGAAGCTGCGATCCTCGAGGCCATCCGCGCCTCGGGCGGGGCGAGGGCAACGGCCCGCGACGGCGGCGGGAGGCGGATGACCGAGCGTTTCCTGCTCGACGGCGCGCCGACCGCGATCGACGCTGCCGCGGCGGCCTGCGCAAGGCCGATGTCGCGGCCATGATTCACGCTTCGGCGCATCTGCGCTAAAGCAATCAAGGGCGTAGAAATTCCTCCATTTCTTCGCTACATGGCAGCTCTTCCATGAGCGCCGACACTGCCTTGATGCCGATTCCCGGCACGATCGACCCCGTGCCCGTGCGGCGCGACGTGAAGCCGCGCGCCGACGGCCGGACCGAGCTGATCGGGCTGCCGAAGGCGGGCATCCGCGAAGCGCTCGAACGAGCCGGGCTGGACGTTCGCCAGGCCAAGCTTCGCGCCAAGCAGATCTGGCACTGGCTGTACAATCGCGGCGCAACCGACTTCGAGGCGATGAGCGATATCGCCAAGGCGCAGCGGCCGTGGTTGGCGGAGCATTTCGCAATCAACCGGCCGGAAGTGGTCGAGGCGCAGGTCTCGACCGACGGCACGCGCAAGTGGCTTTTGCGCACGCATGACGGCCACGACTACGAGATGGTGTTCATCCCCGACGCCGACCGCGGCACGTTATGCGTGTCGAGCCAGGTCGGCTGCACGCTCAATTGCCGTTTCTGCCACACCGGGACGATGGCGCTGGTGCGCAACCTCGAGCCGGCCGAGATCGTTGGCCAGGTGATGCTCGCGCGCGACTCGCTCGGCGAATGGCCGAGCAGCCCGGAAGGGCGGATGCTGACCAACATCGTCATGATGGGTATGGGCGAACCCTTGTACAATTTCGACAATGTCCGCGACGCGCTGAAGATCGTGATGGACGGCGACGGGCTCGGCCTGTCCAAGCGGCGGATCACCTTGTCGACGTCCGGAGTGGTGCCGATGATGGCGCGCGCCGGCGAGGAGATCGGCGTCAACCTCGCGGTGTCGCTGCACGCGACCAACAAGGAAGTGCGCGACGAGATCGTGCCGCTCAACCGCAAATATGGGATCGAGCAATTGCTCGAGGCCTGCGCGGCCTACCCCGGCGCCAACAACGCGCGCCGGATCACCTTCGAATATGTCATGCTCAAGGGCAAGAACGACAGCGACGACGACGCCCGCGAGCTGGTCCGGCTGCTGAAGGCCTACAAGCTGCCGGCCAAGGTCAACCTGATCCCGTTCAACCCGTGGGCTGGGGCGCCCTACGAATGTTCGGACCCCGAGCGCATTCGCGCCTTTTCGAACATCGTCTTCGAAGCCGGCATCTCCGCGCCGGTGCGGACCCCGCGAGGCCGCGACATCGACGCGGCCTGCGGCCAGCTCAAGACCGCCGCGGAGCGAACCAGCCGGGCCGAGCGCGATCGCGCGGCGGCGGCCGTTCAGTCCGGGTAAGCCTCGGCCATCATCCGCCAGTTCAGCCGGATGAGCTGTTCGAGAACGTCGCAATCGACCTGTTCAAGCCGCCGGATGTAGAGACACGACTTGCCCATCCGATGCTTGCCGAGCCGGGCCAACAAGGCGTCGGCTTCGCCTTGGCGGTCGATGTACGATCCCATCAGATAGAGCACCAACTCCGACTTTCGCGGCGAGAAAGCGATGCGCGCCGAATCCCCCTCGTGGCCGCTGGCGTAGCGATAATGATATTGGCCGTAGCCGACGATCGACGGGCCCCACAGCCGCGGCTCCTCGCCGCTTACCCGGCGCATCATGGCATCGATCCGGCGAGCGTCCTCTCGGCGCACGGGATCTTCGAGCGAATCGAGGAATTCGCCGACCGACCGCTCGGTGGGCCTGGTCTTGGCCTCATATTTGCCCATAGCCGCCTCCGCTCCCTTGCCCGAACCGTCATAACTTGAACCGGGCGGCGCGCGGAGTCACAAAGCGGCAACCTCCCGGGAGCTCAGGATGGCGCTGCTCGACAAACTGCTTGGCAATCTGGTCACCCGAGGGCGGCTGACGGTCGTGCTTCCCTCGGGCCGCGAGCAGACCTTCGGACCCGGCGGCGGCGCGGACTTGCGGATCAGGGTCGCCGACCGGGCGACCATGCTGGCCATCGTCCGCGACCCGCGCCTCGGTTTCGGCGAGGCCTATATGGATGGCCGGGTGACCATCGAGCGCGGCAGTCTGCTCGAGCTGATGGAGCTGATCGTCGGCGGCAATCCGTGGGAATCGAAAAGTCCCGGCCGCAAGGCGCTGAACCGCGGCAAGCGCTGGTGGAAGGCTCTGTTCCGCCGCAACGAAGTGAGCGCTGCGCGGCGCAACGTCGCCCACCATTACGACATCGGCAACGACCTCTATCGCTTATTCCTCGACGACGACCTGCAATATAGCTGCGCTTACTACACCGATCCCGCCAACAGCCTCGAGCAGGCGCAAAGCGACAAGAAGGCGCACATTGCCGCCAAGCTGGCGCTGAAGTCCGGCCAACGGGTGCTCGACATCGGCTGCGGCTGGGGCGGCACCGCGCTCTATCTCCACCGGGTCGCCGGCGTCGACGTGCTGGGGATCACCCTATCGGAGGAGCAGCTCAAGGTCGCCCGGAAGCGGGCCGAAGAAGCCGGGGTCGGCGACCGGGTCAAGTTCGAGCTCATCGATTACCGGGAGGTCGAAGGCCGCTTCGACCGGATCGTCTCGATCGGCATGTTCGAGCATGTCGGAGCGGCGCATTACGATGAGTTCTTCGAGCGCTGCCGGGGGCTGTTGGAGGACGACGGCGTGATGCTGCTCCATACCATCGGCAAATTCGGCAAGGCCGGCAAACCCGATGGGTTCACCGACAAATACATCTTTCCCGGCTACCACCTGCCGTCGCTCGAACAGATCACCGCCGCCAGCGCGCGAAGCCGGCTGATCACCTGCGATATCGAGACGCTTCGGCTCCATTACGCCTACACGCTGCGCGAATGGCTGGCACGCACCAACGCCAACCGCGCGGCGATCGTCGCCATGTACGACGAGCGCTTCCTGCGCATGTGGGAATACTACCTCGCCGGCGGGGTCGTCGGGTTCGAGAACGGCACGATGTGCAATTACCAGCTGCAATATGTCCGCAACCGCCGAGCGCTGCCGATCATCCGCGACTACATGATCGAGGACGAGCGCAAGTATCGGGCGATGGCCGGCGCCCAAGGATCCGCCCCGCGAAAGGCTAACGCCCAGCGCAAGGCGGGGTCAAAGGCGAAGGCGAGCGCCTAGCGGCCGCGCAGCTCGGCCAGGATGTGCGGCGCGGGGTAGATGTTGCGAAGCGCCTCGTCGACCGCGTCGGCGGCGACCACCACGGTGCGGTTCATCGTCCCGTCATAGCCGTAGGCACCACCCAGCGAGTGGATGTTGCCGTCGAACGCTGCGCCGATCACCTTGCCCTCGCGGTCGATCACCGGCGACCCCGAATTGCCGCCGATGATGTCGTTGGTGGTGACGAAATCGTACGTCGCGTTGCGGTCGATCCGGCGGCGGTTGGCGATGAATGCCGGCGGCAGGTCGAACGGCTCGAAGCCGGTCGCCCGATCGAATGTCCCGCCGAGCGTCGTCCGGGTCGGCACCCGGCGGCCGTTCTCGGTCCAGCCCTCGACCTTGCCGTAGCTGATCCGCAGCGTGAAGGTGGCGTCGGGATAGACGGTATCGCCATAGGCCGCGAAGCGGGCGTCGGCGAGCTTGGCCTGGGCGGTGGTCAGCGGCGCATCGACCTCATTGTCGTACCGCCGCTGAAGCGCCCGATCGTTGGCGTCGAGGCCGCGCGCATAGACGATCATCGGGTCCTTGGAGGCGGCGATAGCCCGCGGTCCGCCGTCGAGTAGCGCCTTGCGCACCGCCGGGTCGGCGAGGCGAGTGCCGGCAACCAGCCGGGCGCTCAGCGCCTCGGGCGACTCGCGGCCGAGCAGGGTCCGCACCTGGGGATGGTCGGCGCCGAGATACTCGCGCGATTTCGACAGCGACCATTCCATCATCAGGCGGTCGAGCCAGGGGTAGATCGGGCGCTGATCGAGCAGCCGCTTCTCGAGCAGCGGAATGGCCGAATCCGAATATCCCGGGAGCCGCTCGGCGGCCGGCTTGCGGCGCTCGGCGGCGAGCCGCACCAAGGTCGTCGCATAGTTGAACAGGTCGCCGCTCGGAAGCGAGTAGCGGTCGGCGATGTAGAAATCGCGATAGCTGTTCATCGCCTTGGCGATGTCGCCCCACGGGTTGCCGATCGCGGCATTGCCCTGGCTGCGCTGCTTCAGTTGCGCTTCGGCGGTGAACAGGCGGCTGACGAAGGCTGGGTCGTTGAGCGCCTTCTGGCGGCCGATGAACACCTTGAGGCTGTTCTCGATCCCGCCAAGCGTCTCGGCGCCTTCGCGCGCCTTGGCGGGATCGGCGGCCATCGCCGCGATCAGCCGGCCGCGAAGCTCGGAATAGGTGGTGACGTTGATAGGCACCACAAGCTCACGCTGGAAGGCCAGCTGCTCACTGGTGAACAGGCGCTGGGTCGAGCCGGGATTACCGACCACGAAGGTCGCCTCGCCGTCTTTCGGCGCGCGCGGGCTCCACACGAGGTGGCTCGGGGTCGCCACCGGCCGGCCGTTTTCGTAGGCGCGCAGGAACCCGGCATCCATCGAGTAGCGCGGGAAGTTGAAATTGTCGGGGTCGCCGCCGAACTGGGCGGCCTGCGCTTCCGGGACCCACACAAGACGCACGTCGGAATATTTCCGGTAGGTGTAGAGCCGGTACTGGCCGCCGCCGTAAAGCGAGACGACCTGGCAGCGGGTGGTCGCCAAGTCGCTGCAGCCGGCCTTCTCGATTTCCGACACGACCGCGCTGCGCGCCTTGATCGCGGCTTCGCCACTAGCGTTGCCGATCGCCCCCTTTACCCGCGACGTGACGTCCGTAATCGCAGTCACCACTTCGGCCTGCTGGCCGGCGCATTTGAGCTCTTCGGCGCGGGTGCGGGCGGTAAAGCCCCGGGCCAGCCGGTTGTTCGACGCGGTCGAGTTCTGCTCGACGCAGGTCGCCACGCAATGATGGTTGGTGAGGATCAAGCCCTCGGGCGAGACGAAGCTGGCCGAGCAGCCGCCGGTCAGCCGAACCGCCGAGGCGCGCACCTTGTCGAGCCAGGCCTGGTCCGGCGCCCAGCCGTAGGCGGCGCGCATCTTGGCCGCGGGGAAGGCGTCGAACGTCCACATTCCTTCCTCGGCGCGGGCGGCGGAGAGCGGCAGGGAAAGCGAAGCGGCGGCGGCGAGCAGCGACAGGCGGCGAGCGGTCAAGATGGTTCTCCCGAAAAGGTCGGCCGCACCCTGCACGAAAAAGGGCCCGGCTCAAGTGGCGAGCCGGACCCTGTCGTCGAATCCTGAGGCGGTGGCGGCTCAGCCGGCGCGTGGCGCCCGGCGCTGCTGCATCCGCTGCTGGCGCATCTGCTGGCGCTCCTCCGGAGTGATCCGCCCGTCGCGATTGGCATCGACCATGTCGAAGTGGCGAAGCGCCGCGGCCTGGGCCTCGGCCAGCGACACCCGGCCGTCGTTATCGGCGTCGGCCCGGCGAAGCATTCCGCCGTGGCGCATCATCCGCCGCTCGCCGAGCATCGCACCCCGCTCGGCGCGGTGCTGGCTGCGAAGCGCCCGGCCGGCTTCGAATTCGGCGCGGCTGATCATGTTGTCGCGGTTGGTGTCGAGCCGCTCGAACATCGCGCCGGGGTTGGCGCGCTGGCCGCGAACGGCGCGCTGGCCGGGCGCCCCGCCCATCGCCATCCGCCGCGCCTTGTGAGCGCCGCGCATGGCCTGCATCTCGTCGCGGGCGATGAAGCCGTCGCGATTCGCGTCGGCGCGCGCGAAATGGTCGCGGACCATTGCCACCACCGCGTCACGGGTCTCCGGCATCGCCATCATTCGGTGCGGCGCTTGCGGCGCCATCGGCGCCATCGGCGCGACGCCTGGGGTCTGCGCCAAGGCGGCGCCGGCGGTCCCGGCCAGCACGGCTGCGATCAAAATACCTTTGTTCATCCCTGCCTCCTCTTGAATTCCGGCCGGAAGCTACGCCGCTACGGCTTGCTGGCAGTTGAATGGGCCGGGCATGCGCCATAGAGGCGGGCCCACCCATTTCGCCGGAGACCAGCAAAGTGACCGATCCCATCCGCCGTGTCGTGCTGGCCTTTTCGGGCGGCCTCGATACCAGCGTGATCCTCAAATGGCTTCAGCAGACCTATGGTTGCGAGGTCGTCACCTTCACCGCCGACCTTGGGCAGGGCGAGGAACTGGGCCCGGCGCGGCGAACGGCCGAGCTGCTGGGCGTCAAGCCCGAGCACATCTTTATCGACGATCTGCGGCACGCGTTCGTTGCCGACTACGTCTTTCCGATGATGCGCATGAATGCGCTCTATGAAGGCCTTTATCTGCTCGGGACGGCGATCGCCCGGCCGCTGATCGCCAAGCGCCAGGTCGAAATCGCGCGCGAAACGGGCGCCGACGCGGTCGCTCACGGCGCCACCGGCAAGGGCAACGACCAGGTCCGCTTCGAGCTCGGCTATTACGCCTTGGCGCCCGACATCAAGGTCATCGCACCGTGGCGCGAGTGGGACCTCACCAGCCGCGCGGCGCTGATCGATTTCGCCGAAAAGAACCAAATCCCGGTGCCCAAGGACAAGCGCGGCGAAAGCCCGTTCTCGACCGACGCCAACCTTCTTCACACCTCAAGCGAAGGCAAGGTGCTGGAGGACCCTTGGAAGGAGGTGCCAGACTATGTCTTTTCGCGCACCGACGATTTCGTCTCCGCGCCCGACACGCCCGAGGAGATCACGGTCGAATTCAAGGTAGGGGACGCGGTGGCCGTCAATGGCGAGGCGCTGGCGCCGGCGGCGCTGCTCGCCAAGCTCAACGAGCTCGGGCGGCGCCACGGCATCGGCCGCCTCGACCTGGTCGAGAACCGCTTCGTCGGAATGAAGAGCCGCGGCATGTACGAGACCCCGGGCGGCACCATCCTCCACGCCGCCCACCGCGCGATCGAGCAATTGACGTTGGACCGCGGCGCCGCTCACCTCAAGGACGAGCTGATGCCGCGCTATGCCGAGCTAATCTACAACGGCCTGTGGTTCTCCCCCGAACGGGCGATGCTGCAGGCGCTGTGCGACCACAGCCAGGCGAAGGTTGAGGGGACCGTGCGGATGAAGCTCTACAAGGGCGCGGTCCATGTCACCGGCCGCAAGTCCGCCGAGAGCCTCTACAGCGAGAAGGTGGTGACGTTCGAGGACGACGCCGGTGCCTACGACCAGCGGGACGCGGAGGGATTCATCAAATTGAACGCGCTCCGCCTGCGGCTGCTGGCCCGGCGCGACGGCGCGTAGAGGGGCGCCTATTCGGGCAAGTGGAGGGTCAGCCCGCTGATCTTCTCGCGGCGTGGATAGGCGCGGGCCATGGCGTCGGCGACGGCCGGATTGTAGCGCTGATCGAACAGCTTGCCGCCGCGCTCCTGGACGGTGACGAACATGGCGAAGCGGCGCTCGTCGATCATTCGGATGAACGGCCGCTCGTCCCACGCGCCGGTGGCGCCCAGCTCGGCGAAAATCGCAGGCTCCCACAGCACCGGCCGACCGGCGCGAAGCAGGAGCACCATGTCGTCGGAGATGACCGGGCCGTCGGCGTCGCGGATTCGCCCGGCGAGATGGTCGAGCGCCGCCGTGCGCTTTTCGAACATGCCAGCCGAATAGGGCAGCACGGGCAGCGTCGCGGCCTGGACCGCGAGGGCGATGACGGCCACTTGCCGGATCGGAGTGGCCCGCCCCCCCTCGAGCGCGATCGCGCGGTAGACGGCGAGGCCGGCGAAGATGGCGAGGACTGCGATCCACTCGATGAAGTAGTTGACCCCGGATCCGGATTTCAGGACCAGCGCGACGCTGGCCGTGGTCAGCGCGAGATAGGCGCCGAGCATCGCCGCCTCGGCGTCGTCGGGCGAGGCCTGGCTCCGGCGTGCGGCGAACCGGCGGATTGCCGGCGCCATCCCGGCGAGGCCAATGGTCGCGGCGACGATCAGCAGAAGGTGGCTGGCAAAGATGCTGGCGATCCAGCCGAGGCGGTCGAGCGCGATGCGGTTGACGTTGTAGAGGAAGACGTGGCGAAGAAAGCCGCCGTCGGTCGCCAGCGCCAGGGCGGCCAGCGCGGCCGAGCCGAGGACGAGCGAGGTGGCGATGCCGGCAACGGCGGTCCGCGGCCGGAACAGCAGCAGGACCAGGAACACCGCAGCCGGCGCGGCGACCATGGTCTGCTTGGTGTACACGGCCAGCACGAACAGGACGGCGGCGAGGTGAACCAGCCGTGGCCGGCGAACCGCGAGCAGACCGCACCACAGGCCGCCGAGCGACAAGGCGAAGGCCAGCATGTCGACCCGCATCAGCGGTGCCCATATCTTGACCGGAAAGGTGATCAGCAGGATCAGCCCGCCGACAGCGGCGGCGATTGCCGAGCCGCGCTTCGATCCGCCGGACCGCAGCGCCACGTGGCGGACGATGATGGCGACTAGGATCACCATCGCCGCGGTCGACAGCAGCGACAGCAGCCGTCCCGCCGCGAGCCCGTCGAACCCGAGCCGCTCGAGGAGCCCGCTCAACGCCTGGAACAGCGGCGTGTAGTGGAACACGATGCCAGGGAAGCGGTGGATATCGCCGAACGCCTCACCCGCCAGCAGCTGGCGCGCCTGGTACCAGACGATGCCCTCGCCATAGTCGAGCTCATAGGGGTAGGCGACCGCGCGAACGGCGGTCAGGACGAAGAAATAGAGATGCCACGCCAAGAGCGCGCCGAGCGCAACCAGCGCGACCCGGCCGAGGATGCGGGAAGCTCGTTTGCTCCTTGTCATCGGCTCAGCGGCGCGGGCGGGCGACCAGCAGCATCTGCTTGCCGAGCGGCTTGAGCGGCGAGGCGAGATAGGCTGCGATCAGCGGCGGCCACACCGGCAGCCGCGACTTGACGGTCAGCGGCAGGAAACGCGGCCGGACTTCGATCACCTCGAAACCGTTGGCTCCAAGGAAGTCGGCGAGGCTGATGTGGGACCACACCGTGACATGGGTGTAGTCGTCGAAATATTCGCTCGCGCAATAGCGGTAGTTGGGCTGGAGCGTGGTGAGTGTGCCGCCTGGCGCCAGCTTGGCCTTGAGCTGGCGCAGGGTCTCGGCCAGCTCGTCCTTGGCCAGGTGTTCGAACAGGTTGCTCGAAAAGGCATAATCGACCGATCCGTCGGCGATTGCCGACAGATCGGTGACGGGCCCGACGATCGCCTCGACCCCGGGCTCGACATGGGCGGGCATTCCCTCCCACACATCGATCCCGATCCGCCGCCGCGCCTTTACCTGGTTGATGAATTCGCCGTAGCCGCAGCCGAGGTCGAGCACGCAGTCGGATGCCTTGACCCGCTTCGAAAAGAAATAGCGCCACAGCGCGCCCCACACCCGGTCGCGCTTGAGATCCTTGGTCAGCCGCGAATCGTGATAGCCGCCATCGCTCACGCCGCCTGCCTTTGCCACCCGAACACCACCCCGCGGATCATCCGCGTCCCGACCGTGAAGCCGCGCCAATTGTTGATGTTGCCGCCCTTCGACAGGCCGACCCGCGGATGGAAGGTGATCGGGCATTCGAGGAGCACTAGGTCGCTGGCCAGCGCGGTGTCGAGCAAATGTGCGTTGAATTCCAGGTTCACGGCCGGGTTGAGCCGCGGCAGCAGCCGCAGGAGCGCATCGCGGCGGCACAATTTATAGGTCGTTCCGACATCGGTGATGGTGCCCCGCCCGAGATGCTTGAACTCGAGCAGTTTGCCGACGAACAGATTGCCGTAATACATGAAGGTCGACAGCTGGGTCTGGTACTGGCGAAGCGGCTCGACGATGCGGGTGCCGTTGACGATGTCGGCGTGTGGCGCATAGGCGATCAGCTTCTCGATGTCGTAGGCGAGGAAGGTGCAGTCGCCCTCGCTCAGAACCACGAACTCGGTGTCGGTGAACTTCGCCGCTTCGGTCAGGCAGCGGTGGACGCAGCGGCCGTAGCCGGGCTGAAGCTCGTTGAAGGTGATCGCGCCCGCCGCCTCGGCGCGCTCGAACGTCGCGTCGCTGCTGTTATTGCTGACCACGATGACCCGTTCGACCATCGGATGGGCGATAAAGTCGCGCACCGCAGCGCCGATCGCCTCCTCGTCATTGTAGGCGGTCAGCGCCACGGTGACCCTGGCCTCGCGCACGGGCGTGTAGCGGACCGGCACGTCGGGCTTCTTGCGGCTGTGGAAGAACAACAGGTCGACCAGCGCCATGATGATTCCGACGACAATCGGCACGCCCGAATACCACACCAGCCATTCGGCCACCGGGTCGAGCGTTTCGCGCAGGCCGAGCAGGTAGCGCGGGAACACCATGAGCACTCCCGCCAGGTACATGACGATGCCGATGCAAAAGGCGAGGACGCCATAGAGCAGGATAGGCGGGTGCGCGCGCCGCGCTGGGGCGTCCTGGCCTTGGCTCGCGTCTACCATCGTCGATCCCCTCGGGCAGCCATACATCATCGCCAGCTAGCCGCAAAAAGTTAACGAAACGGCCCGCGGCGGTGCGCGGCGGTCTTAAGCGGTAGGGTTAACGGCCGTCCGCTCCCAGCAAGCACGGGCAGTGCGTTTACAGCGTGCCGGGAACGGCTAAAGCGGGCGCGCCAGCCAAGGGGTCGGGATTGCCAGCGTGAACAACCATCGCGACGACCCATCCCATCACCGTCCCTGGTGGGAACGGCGTGTCTATGTCGCGGCGCTGATCCTGCTGGCGTTCGTGCCACTGATCTACCCCGAATATCCACCGCTGGTCGACTTGCCGGGGCACATGGGCCGCTACCGGGTCGAAATGAGCATCGCGTCGTCGCCCGATCTTCAGCGATTCTACGGATTCGACTGGCGGCCGATCGGCAATCTCGGGGTCGATCTGCTGGTCGCGCCGCTTGGCCGGCTGATCGGTCTGGAGGCGGCGGTCAAGCTGATCGTCATGACGATTCCGCCGCTCACCGTCGCCGGCTTCCTGTGGGTCGCGCGCGAGGTTCACCACCGGCTGCCGCCGACGGCGGTGTTCGCCCTCCCCTTCGCGTTCGCGTTCCCGTTCCTGTTCGGCTTCGTCAATTTCGCTTTGGCGATGGCGCTGGCGATGCTGGCCTTCGCGCTGTGGTTGCGGCTCGCCCGGCAGGGCCGCGACCGCCTTCGCGCGGTCCTGTTCGTGCCGATTTCCTTCTTGCTGTTCTTCACCCACGCCTTCGGCTGGGGGATGCTTGGGCTATTGTGCTTCTCGGCCGAGGCGGTCCGCCAGCATGACCGCGGATTGGCCTGGTTCCGGGCCGGCTTCAAAGCCGCGCTCCATGCCGCCGTGCTTGCACTGCCGATGTTCGTCATCCTGCTGTGGCGAAGCGGCACATCGGGAGAGCTCACCCATGGCTGGTTCGACTGGCCGCGCAAATGGCTGTGGGTCTATTCTGCGCTTCGCGACCGCTGGGAGTGGTTCGACATCGCCGCCGTCGCAGCTGTCGGCGTGGTGCTGGTCTTCGCCATCTTCCACCGCCGTCTCGAATATTCGCGCAATCTTGCCTTCTCCGCCCTGGTGCTGGTGGCCGCCTTCCTGCTGTTGCCGTGGACGGTGTTCGGCTCGGCTTATGCCGACATGCGGCTCGTTCCCTATATTTTCGCGCTGGCGCTGCTGGCCATCCGCTTCAAGGGGCCGACCGACCTCAAGCTCGCCGGCGTGCTGGCGACATTGGCGCTGGCGCTGCTGGCCGTCCGGCTCGCCGGCACCACCGCCAGCCTGGCGCTGGCCGCCGACCACCAGCGCGAGCGGCTCGCCGCGCTGGATCACGTCCCGCGCGGGGCACGGCTGGTGCATCTGGCCGGGCAGATGTGCGCCGACCATTGGGCGTTGCCGCGTAATTCGCACCTGGGCGGAATGGCGCTGGTCCGCCGCCACGCTTTCTCCAACGAGCAATGGGCGATCGACGGCGCTAACCTGCTCCAGGTGCGCTTCACCGAGGCCGGGCCGTTCCGCTCCGACCCGTCGCAGATCGTGCGCGAGGAGTCCTGCGCCAACGCCAACCGCTGGTCGGCCGACCAGGCGCTGCGGTCGATCCCGCGCGGCGTGTTCGATTATGCCTGGCTGATCGACATGCCGCCCTACGACCGCCGGCTGACCGAGGGCTGGGCGCTCGTCTGGAGCGGCGAGGGCTCGCTGCTATACCGGCTTCCCGAATCGCCGGAGGACGAGTGACCAAGCCGCCGCCAAAGCTGTCGATCGTCGTGCCCTGCTTCAACGAAGAGGAGTGCCTGGCCGCGCTTCACGGGCGGCTAAGCGCGGCGGCGCGCGCGGCGGTGGCCGAGAATTACGAGCTGGTGCTGGTCAACGACGGCTCGACCGATCGCAGCTGGCCGATGATGCGCGATCTGGCCGAGCGCGATCCGCGCGTGCTGGCGGTCGACCTGTCGCGCAATCACGGCCACCAATTGGCGCTGACCGCGGGGCTCGACCTTGCCCGCGGCGACAAGATCCTAATCATCGACGCCGACCTCCAGGACCCGCCCGAATTGCTCGGCGCGATGCTCGAGACGATGGCGCGCGAGGCCGCCGACGTGGTTTACGGCGTGCGCTCCGCCCGGGTCGGCGAAACCCGCTTCAAGCGTGCCACCGCGGCAGCCTTCTACCGCTTGCTGTCGCGGGCGACCGAGGTCGACATTCCGGTCGATGCCGGCGACTTCCGGCTGATGAGCCGGCGCGCGCTCGACGCGCTGCTGGCGATGCCCGAGCAATCGCGCTTCATCCGCGGCATGGTCGCCTGGATCGGCTTTCGACAGGTGCCGTTCGCCTACCAGCGCGAAGAGCGCTTTGCCGGAACGACCAAATATCCACTGCGCAAGATGATCCGTTTCGCGCTCGACGCGCTGACCGGATTCTCCTCGGCGCCGCTGAAGCTCGCCAGCCACGCCGGGCTGTGGCTGGCCGCGGGCTCGGTGGTTCTTATCGCCTATATCGCCTGGTCGTGGGCCAGCGGCGAAACCATCCAGGGCTGGACCTCGCTGATGCTGGTGGTGGTGGTGCTGGGCGCGGTGCAGATGTTCGTGCTCGGGCTGATGGGCGAATATATCGGCCGGCTTTACAGCCAGGCCAAGCAGCGGCCGTTGTACATCGTCCAGGACCTCGCCGGAGAGCGGGCCGAGGGCACCTTCAGCCGCCCGCCGCTCGGCCTCATCGCCTCAGCGGAAAGTCCAGTGGCGGTGGAGCCAGAAGGTCATCAGCGGGGTGAGGATGACGTTGGGCGGAATGGGCCACCAATTGGGTCCGCCAAGCCGCTCGACCAATAGCCACACCCAGAAGCTGTTGAGCACATAGCCGACGACGTTGACCGCGATGAACCGGCTTCCCATCCGGGCGTGGTCGGATCGCGGCCCGTGGCCGCGAAAGCTGATCCAGCCGTGGGCAAAATAACCGACCGCGACGCCGACGATCCAGGCGATGGCGATCGCCACCAGCGGCGAGGTCGTGCGGGTCTCGGCGAGCACGTAGTAGATCAGCTGGCCGAGGATCGTGATGGCCGCGCCGATCATTCCATAGCGGCTCAGCTGCAGCAGCGTCTCCCGCGCTTCGGGATCCCCCAATTTGCTCTGTATGGCCCGCTTCACG
>DASTDT010000196.1:0-18496 GCA_035710225.1 Sphingomicrobium sp. | reverse complement strand
GGCCGCGGCGAGCTGCAATTGGGCGTGCTGATCGAGACGCTCCGCCGCGAGGGCTTCGAGCTCGGCATTTCGCGCCCGCGCGTGCTTTACCGCGACGGCCCCGACGGCGGCCGCGAGGAGCCTTATGAAACCGTCGTCGTCGATGTCGACGACGAGTTTTCGGGGACGGTCATCGACAAGATGGCGATGCGCAAGGCGGAGATGACCGACATGCGCCCATCGGGCGGCGGCAAGACCCGGCTCACGTTCAGCGCCCCCTCGCGCGGCCTGATCGGCTACCACGGCGAGTTCCTCAGCGACACGCGCGGCACCGGCATCATGAACCGGCTGTTCGAGAAATACGGCCCCTACAAGGGCAAGATCGAGGGCCGTCAGAACGGAGTCCTGATCTCGATGGAGAAGGGCCCTGCGGTCGCCTACGCGCTCAACATGCTCGAAGATCGCGGCATTCTGTTCATCTCGCCCGGCGAGATGCTCTACGAGGGCATGGTGATCGGCGAGAACGCCAAGCCGCAGGACCTCGAGGTCAATCCGCTGAAGTCCAAACAGCTCACCAACTTCCGCGCTTCCGGCCCCAAGGACGAAGGCATCCGCCTGACCCCGCCGCGGCGGATGAGCCTGGAGCAGGCGATCGCCTACATCCAGGACGACGAGCTGGTCGAGGTCACGCCAAAGGCGATCCGGATCAGGAAGCGTCACCTCGATCCGCACGAGCGCAAGCGCGAGAGCCGTCGCAGCGAGGCCGCCTGAGGCCTGGCGCAGAGCGATGGCGCCGCAATGACCGCCATCCGCCCGTTCGATGCGGTCGTCATCGGGGCCGGGGCAGCGGGGATGCTGTGCGCGGCGCTCGCCGGCCAGCGCGGGCGCAAGGTGCTGCTGGTCGATCATTCGCCGGAGCCGGGCCGAAAGATCCTGATTTCGGGCGGTGGGCGCTGCAATTTCACCAATATCGGCGCCGGACCGGACAATTTCCTCTCGGCCAACCCCCATTTCGCCAAGTCGGCGCTGAGCCGCTACACGCCCGCCGACTTCCTCGCTTTGGTCGAGCGGCACCGCATCGCCTGGCATGAAAAGACCCTCGGCCAATTGTTCTGCGATGGCTCGGCCCGCCAGATCGTCGCCATGCTGCTCGGCGAATGCGCCGCCGGCGGAGTCGAGACGGCGTTCGGCGCTCCGGCCCAGGTAAATCACCGCGACGGCTGCTTCGAAATCGCCGCCGGCGCGCTCAGGGCCAGCGCCCCGGCACTGGTACTGGCGACCGGCGGCCTGTCGATCCCCAAGCTGGGCGCAACCGGCTTCGCCTACGACATCGCCCGCCGCTTCGGCCTCAAGATCGTCGAGCCGCGCCCGGCGCTGGTGCCGCTGACTCTGGCCGGCGACCAGGCCCTTTTCCGAACCCTTTCCGGCGTTGCCGCCAACGTGGCCGCGCGCGCCGCAGGGCCGGCGTTCCGCGAGGCGGCCCTGTTCACCCATCGCGGGCTGTCCGGCCCGGCCATCCTCCAGGCGTCGTCCTATTGGCGAAGCGGGCAGCCTCTGTGGGTCGATTTCCTCCCCGACCTTTCGCCCGGCTGGCTGCGCGCGGCCAAGCGCGAAGAGCCGCGGCTGGCCCTTCGCCGCCTGCTCGGCCGCCACTTGCCCGACCGGCTCGCCGATACGCTGGCCGAGCAGCTCGGCCTTGCCGGCGAGCTCGCCAACCAGTCGGACCGGGCCCTAGAAGCGGCCGAGCGGCGGCTCGCCGAGTGGCGCTTCGAGCCCAACGGGACCGAGGGTTTCGCCAAGGCCGAAGTGACCATCGGCGGTATCTCGACCGCCGAGCTGTCGTCGCGGTCGATGGAAGCGCGAAAAGTCCCCGGCCTCTACGCAATCGGCGAAGCGGTCGACGTCACGGGCTGGCTCGGCGGCTACAATTTCCAATGGGCCTGGGCCAGCGCGGCGGCGGCGGCAGCAGCGCTCTAGAGCCCGCCCATCTCCATCAGTACCTGCCACTCCGCCTCGCTCACCGGGGTGACGCTGAGCCGCGACTGGCGCAGCATCTCGAGGCTCGACAGGCGCGGTTCGGCTTTGATCGCAGTCAGTGTCACCGGCCGCTCGAGCTTGCGCCGCGGCTCGACGCGCACGCTGGCCCACTGGGCGCCACCCTTGGCCTCTGGGTCCCCGTCGGCCTTCCACGCACGGGTTATCTCCATCACCCCGATCGCCGCTTTTTCGGTGTTGGAATGATAGAACAGCGCCAGGTCGCCCGGCGCCATCGCCTTGAGAAAATTGCGCGCGGTATAGTTGCGCACGCCGTCCCACTCGGTGACGGAATCGCGCACCAGATCGTCCCAGCCATAGACGTCGGGTTCCGAACGAAGAATCCAATAGGCCATATCATCCGATAGACGGTTAGCCTGGCGCGATAAAGCGCTCGGACGCGTTCAGATAAATATAATAAAACCAATAAGTTGCGCCGTTCAACGCAGGCCCCGCACAACTCACCGACGAAGGGGTTACCGGGCCCGGAACCTTCCTATATTGCACTGCACAACAAGAGAGCGAGTGAGCCGATGCGCGACGTTGTCGCCGGCTCCAGGGCAAGACGGTCATCGAAGCAGCCGCAAATGCGCGACGCGAGCGCGGCAGAGCGGATGACCGCCGGACATACGGGAACACATGATCAAATTATTGGGAAGCCGCGGCGCAGCCGTGGTGGGGGCCTTTATTTTAACCCTGGTCGGCGGATCGACGGAAGCGTTCGGGCAACAGGGCCCGGCCGCGACGACCGTGGTGTCGAGCCCGGCGGCAACAAGCCCGGTGACGCCTGGCGCCGCCGTGGCCCGCGAAGCGGCATGGCTGGCCCAGCATGGCTGGCCGCTCCAGGCGCTGGTCGACAAGTTCAGCGCCGGCGCGCCGCTTGACGAGCAGGCCAATTGCATCGCCGTCGCCGTCTACCACGAAGCGCGCGGCGAATCCCTCGAGGGCCAGCTGGCGGTTGCGAAAGTCATCATGAACCGCGCCGCCTCGGGCAAATATCCGGCGAGCTGGTGCGGCACCGTCAAGCAGCCGTGGCAGTTCTCGTTCGTCAATCCGCGCAGCGGCGACTATCCGGCCGTCGATATGGCCTCCGCCGCGTGGCGCAAGGCGCTTGGAGTCACTCGCCTCGCCACCGCCAATGCGGTGCCGGTGCTGTCGTCCGACGTGCTTTGGTACCACGCCGACTATGTCGCTCCGTCGTGGGGCCGGCGTCTGACCCGCGCGAGCAAGATCGGGACGCACATTTTCTACCGCGCCTAGTCGTTTCGTCGCAGCGGCGAGTCGTCTCGTCGATAATCCGCTAACTCCGGGATTCGCAGGAGTCCCGCACTACCGCACCATCCTGTTCACGCGGCACGATTTTTCGGCCGCAGGGGAGGGCGGCAGGTGCTCAAAATCCTGATTGTCGAAGACGACGCGCAGCTCGCGACCACCTTGAAATATCTGGTCGAGGACAATCCGCGCTATCGGGTCGTGGCGCGGGTCGACGATCTTGACGGGGCGGTCGCCGCCGCGAGCGAGCACAATCCCGACCTTGCACTCGTCGATCTTCATTTGGCGCGTGGCTCGACCGGATTCTCGGTTGCAGTCCGGCTCGGCGATTTCGACATTCCGTGCCTGTTCGTGACCGGCAAGGCGCCCGCCTTCCCGATGCCCGACCTGGCGCTAGGCTGCCTGTTGAAGCCGTTCACAGCCGAGGACGTCCACCGCACCTTGGCAATGGCCGAGGATGTCATGCGCGGCCGCGAGACCCTTCGCCCCAAGCTTCCCCCCAATCTGCTTATTTACGACGGGATGGACCAGCCGGCCGAGGCCCAGGGCGAGCCCGGCGTGCCCGGCGAGCCCGGCTTCATCCCCTCGCGGCGCTCGCTCAAGACCCGCCTGGAGCACTGGATTGCGGGGACACAGGCGCACCACGGTTAGCTGTCTGTCGCCAGTGCATGTGCTCGGGCTCAGCCAAACCTTGCAATCTTCATAAGCATTTACTAATTTAGCATCCTATGATGCTTTCTCATCGCAATCCGGACGAGCTTTCAAGCCAGGCCGATCTTGCGGCATCGGTCATGCGATCGATTGCCCATCGCGGACGCTTGCTGGTCCTGTGCTATCTCGCCGATGAAGGGGAAATGTCGGCGGGCGAGCTCGTCCGGCGCATCGGCCTGGGCCAATCGGCTCTCTCGCAGCATTTGTCGCGGCTACGCGCCGATGGTCTTGTCGAGACCCGCAAGGTGGCCCAATCGGTTATCTATCGGATCGCCGACGAGCGCGTCGTGCGGCTGCTGTCGGCGCTCCATGACATTTATTGCCCGGCGATTCGTATCGTACGTTCCGTGGAGCCAGACCGTGACTGACCAGATACTCGACCAGGCCATCGATCAGGTTCGCGCCGTCCTCGCCGGCGACATCCGGGCACCGCAAGTGCGCGGCTTCTTCGACGAGCCGACCTTCACCGTGAGCTATGTCGTCAGCGACGCCAGGACCCGCCGGGCGGCGATCATCGACAGCGTGCTGGACTTCGACCAGGCGTCGGGACGGACGAGTTTCGAGTCCGCCGACGCGATCCTTGCCTACGTCCGGGACGAAGGGCTGACGGTTGATTGGGTCCTCGAAACCCATGCCCATGCCGACCATCTTTCCGCTGCCCCCTATCTGCAGGAAAAGCTCGGCGCCAAGCTGGTCATCGGCCGGCAAATTCTCACCGTCCAGGATGTCTTCGGCAAGATTTTCAACGAGGGCACGGAATTCGTCAGGGACGGATCGCAATTCGACCGGTTGCTGGACGACGGCGATGTCCTCATGATCGGGGACATTCCACTCCTCGCCCTCCACGTGCCCGGCCACACACCGGCGGACATGGCGTATCTAGTCGGCGACGCCTTGTTCACCGGCGACACCATGTTCATGCCGGATTACGGCTCGGCCCGGACCGATTTTCCCGGCGGAGACGCGCGTCAGCTCTACCGCAGCGTTCGCCGGCTGATGGCGCTTCCCGACGAGACGAGGGTGTTGCTGTGCCACGATTACAAGGCGCCGAACCGCGACGATTTCGTCTGGGAAACCACCATGCTGGCCGAGCGAACCGGAAACGTGCACATCCACCAGGGCGTCACCGAGGACGATTTCGTGGCGATGCGAACCCAGCGCGATTCCACGCTTGCCATGCCGAGGCTCATCCTGCCTTCGATCCAGGTGAACATTCGCGCGGGCAATCTGCCCGAGCCGGAAGATAACGGCGTGCGCTATCTCAAGCTTCCGATCGACCTGTTATGACGCTTGCCGCCTTTCCCGATGCTCAGCCGCTGGCGGGCCTTGTCGGCGGACTCATGATCGGAATTGCGGGCGCGCTGATGCTGCTCGGCGCGGGCCGGATCGCGGGTGTGTCCGGGATCGTCGCGCGCGGGCTGGGCCTCAGCGATGGGGGCATGTCGCCCGGTTCTGCCTGGATGTTCCTCCTCGGCCTGCCGCTCGGTGCCGCGCTCGCCGCGATCGCCTTGGGCGGCGTACAGGTCGAGGCACCGCCCCTCGCCCTTCTCCTCGTGGCAGGCCTGGTCGTCGGGTTCGGAACGAGGCTTGGGAGCGGCTGCACCAGCGGACATGGGGTGTGCGGAGTCAGCCGGTTGTCGGCGCGTTCGATCGTGGCGACGGTAACCTTCATCTCCGCGGGGATCCTGACGGTTTTCGTCATGCGCCTGATCGGGGTCGTGGCATGAGCGCGCTTCGGCGACTTGGACCGCCGCTGCTGTCGGGAACGCTGTTCGGAGCCGGGCTGACGGTCGGCGGAATGACCGATCCGGCCCGTGTCCGCGGATTCCTCGACATCCTGGGCGCCTGGGACCCGACGCTCGCCTTCGTCATGGCCGGCGCGCTTGCAGTAATGGCGATTGCGTGGCGGGTTCGGGCGCGGATGAAGCGCCCGGTGTTTGCGGAAGAATTCAGCCTCCCCGAAAAGCAGGACCTCGACCCCCGGCTGATCGGCGGAGCGGCGCTGTTCGGGGTCGGATGGGGGATCGCGGGCCTGTGTCCCGGCCCGGCGGTTGCCTCGATCGCGATCGAGCCGGCGATGGCGCTTCCGTTCGTGGCGGCGATGATTGCGGGCATGGCGCTCTACCGTGTTGCGCCCAGCCGCCCGGCAACGGCCTGACGATGGATATCCTACCGTCCCTGCTCGGCATTTTTTCGGGGATGCTGGTGGGATTTTCGCTCGGACTTGTCGGCGGCGGCGGGTCGATCCTCGCGGTTCCGCTGATGGTCTATCTTGTCGGCGTCGAACAGCCTCACGTGGCAATTGGCACCAGCGCCCTGGCGGTTGCGGCCAATGCCGCAATGGGCCTCTACAACCATGCGCGGGCCGGGCATGTGAAGTGGCGCTGCGGCGCGGTATTCGCATTCGCCGGGGTGGCCGGAGCGGCGGCGGGCTCGACCATCGGCAAGTCCTTCGACGGACAGCGGCTGCTGTTCCTGTTCGCGCTGGTGATGATCGCGGTCGGCGTGCTGATGCTCCGCCGAAGCAAGGCGAAGGGAGACCCGGAAGTTCGCCTCGGCCGCGAGAACGCCGGCAAGCTCACCGCTTATGGACTGGGCGCCGGCGCATTTTCCGGTTTCTTCGGGATCGGCGGCGGGTTCCTGATCGTGCCGGGATTGGTCGCGGCGACCGGCATGGCGATGATCAATGCCGTCGGCACCAGCCTGGTGGCGGTGACCAGCTTCGGACTCACGACGGCGTTCAATTACGCCCTCTCCGGCCTCGTCGACTGGTACCTGGCCGGACTTTTCATCGTTGGCGGGTTGATCGGCAGCCTGACCGGAATGCGGGCGGCGCGGACCTTGTCCTCGAAAGGCCACCTCAGCGCCGTCTTCGCCGGCCTGATCTTCGTCGTGGCCGCCTACATGCTGTGGCGCAGCGGACATGCATTGTTCGGGTGAGAAGTGGATGCCCGACGTGGATTCGAACCACGATTGACGGAGTCAGAGTCCGTAGTCTTACCATTAGACGATCGGGCAGTGCTGCCGGCGCGCGGCATAGGAAGCGCGCCATGGCCTGTCAACGGCGGGCCGGGGTGGGCGCCGGCCAAGGCCCAAAGGTTGCGCCTTGGGGATAATGTGAATTAAGCTGTCGGCAAGTCAGCCGGCGCGCATGACGTGCCTGGCCAAGGATAGAATGGAATTTCAGGCCATGGCGAACGACCTCGCCGCTGCGCCGCCGCCTCGAAGCGTGGGGAATGCGGCGGTATCGAAGCCTCCCTTTCAGCGTCGGCATTCAAACCGCCATACCTATGGCGCGATCGACCTCGGCACCAACAATTGCCGCTTGCTGATCGCACGGCCGACCGATGACGGCTTCATCGTCGTCGACGCCTTTTCGCGCATCGTGCGACTGGGGGAGGGGCTGAGCGTATCCGGCCGGCTGAGCGAGGAAGCCATGGACCGGGCGGTCGCGGCGCTTGGCGTGTGCGCGGACAAGCTCAGGCGGCGCCATGTCACGCTGGCGCGATCCGTCGCCACCGAAGCCTGCCGGAGAGCGGCCAATGGCCGGCAATTCGCCGAGCGGGTCCGCAAGGAAACCGGAATCGCGATGGAAATCATCGCTCCGCAGGAAGAGGCGCGGCTGGCGGTGCTCGGTTGCCACAAACTGCTTGAGCCGGGCGACGGCCCCGCCCTTATCTTCGACATCGGCGGCGGCTCGACCGAGCTGGTGCTGGTCGAGCCGGGGGAGGACGAGCGACCGCCGCGTATCCGCGCCTGGTGGTCGGCGCCTTGGGGAGTCGTGTCGCTGACCGAGAGCGAGGGCACCGGCGCGATCGATGGCGACAACCGGCTGGAGGCCTACGCCCGGATGAAGGCGCGCGCCAAGGACAGCTTCTCCCGTTTTGCCGAGATCCTGCCGTCGGACCGCGAGGGCATCCGGCTGCTCGGAACGTCGGGCACGGTGACGACCCTGGCCAGCGTCCACCTCGCGCTGCCGAGCTACGATCGACGCGCCGTGGACGGGCTCCACGTTCCGATCGACGACATGCGGCGGATCTCGACCATGATTGCGGAAATGGACTTCGGCGGCCGCTCGAGCGTGCCGTGCATCGGCGCCGAGCGCGCCGACCTGGTGGTCGCCGGTTGCGCCATCCTCGAGGCTATCCTCGACATCTGGCCGGCGGACCGTCTGGGAGTCGCCGATCGCGGCATTCGCGAAGGCATCTTGCGCTCGCTAATGGCCAACGACGGCTTTTCGGTATGAGCCGCGCCGGCGGAGGGCCGCGCACCCGGGTCAAGACCGCCAAGGGGCGCAAGGTCAGCTCCACCCTGTGGCTCGAGCGCCAGCTCAACGATCCCTACGTCAAGCGCGCCAAGGCCGACGGCTATCGCAGCCGGGCCGCCTACAAGCTGATCGAGCTCGACGAGCGGTTCGGACTGTTGAAGGGCGTCGCTAGGGTGATCGACCTGGGCATAGCCCCGGGCGGCTGGAGCCAGGTCGTGCGCCGCAAGTCGCCCAAGGCGTTCGTGGCGGGAATCGACCTGCTCGCGACCGACCCGATCGACGGGGTCGCCATCCTGCAGATGGATTTCATGGACGACGACGCGCCGGAACGGCTGCGCGAAGCGCTCGGCGCCGACACCGCCGACCTGGTCTTGAGCGACATGGCCGCCAACACCGTCGGCCACCCGCAGACCGACCATTTGCGGACCATGGCGCTGGTCGAGGCAGCGCTGGAGTTCGCCACGCACATGCTTCGGCCGGGCGGGGCGTTCGTCGCCAAGGTACTGGCTGGCGGAGCCGACAGCAGCCTCGTCGCCGAGCTGAAGCGCCATTTCACGACCGTCAAGCACGCCAAACCCCCCGCCAGCCGCAAGGGCTCGAGCGAGTGGTATGTGGTCGCGCAGGGGTTTAAGGGCGCCTAGCTCTTGGCCTGGCGCGCGGTCGCGATGGCCTTTTTCAGCGAGTCATAGCCCGCCGCCGAGTTGATCACCGCGTCGCCGACAACGAACAGCGGAGTGCCGGTCGCCCCTAGCTGCCCCGCGAGCGACATATTCTTGCGGATCTCGGCGTCAATCGCCGGGTCCTGTGCTTCGGCCGGTGAGAGATTGAGCCCGTTGGCGACGGTCGCGATCGACTGCGGGGTTGGACGGCCCTCCCGATAGAGCCCGTCATGATAAGCGGCGAACTTGCCGGCTCTGGAAGCGGCCAGCGCCACCCGCGCCGCGGCGACGCTGCCGGGCCCCAGGATCGGAAGCTCGCGGTAGACGACGCGCAGGCCCTTGTCCTCGGCCAGCAGCCGCTCGATGTCCGGGTTCGACTTGCGGCAATAGCCGCAGGCGTAGTCGTAGAAATAGGTCATCGTCACGGTCGGGCTGGAGGCGCCCTTCCACGACGATGCGAACGGCGTTTCGAGCGCGGCGCGGATCGGAGCGAGGGCGGCCCCGGCCTGTTTGGCCTTGAGCGCGTCGCTTCCGGCGACCAGCACCTCGGGATCGCGCAGCAGGCCTTCGCGGACGATCCGCGGCCCGAGCCACTGGGGAAGGACCAGCGCCAATATCAGCGCGGTGATCACCGATCCGACGATTCCGCCGATAACCCCCGCCGCCCACGGCGTTCGCCCCCGTTCACTCACTGGCCGGCTTGTCCTTCTTTTTCTTCTTGTCCTTGTCGATTTCGGCCTGGCTGACCAGCGCGATATCCTGGGCGCGGATGTAGTCGGGCGTGCCGCGCGGGATTCCGGCCATCGCCATTTTCGCGCTGGCCAAAGCGAGCTTGGGCTTGCCTTCGAGATTGCGGCTCTCGGCCATGGCCAGCGCCGCCCTCGGGCGATCCCCCTGGCGCTCGTAGATCATTCCGAGCTGGAGCCATGCAAACGGGTTCTCGTTGTCGCGGCCGACCGCCGCTGTCAGCACCTGCTTGGCCTCGGCTAGATTCTTCGGATCTTCGGTTGCGACCAGCGCGTGGCCGAGCAGAACGGCGATCATCGGCTGGTCGGGTGCGCGCGCCACGGCCTGGCGAAGGATCGGCAGGGCCTCCAGCGGCCGGCCGCTTTCGAGCAGGATCTGCCCCTTCACCTCGAGGAAGAAGGGGTCGTCCGGAGCGGCGGCGAGAAGGGTGTTGATCTCGCTCAGCGCTTTGTCCGGATAGGCGCCGAGATGATAGGCGTAGGCGCGGGCGTAGTGCGCCGGGACGCTCCGGTCGCGCTCCGGATAGATGGTCACCGCGTTCTTGGAATCGACATAGCCGACGAGCTTGGCCTTGACCCGCTGGAAGCGCGCTTCGAGCGCCGGGTCGGTCGGCCGGTTCCACGCCGCGTCGCGCTGATAGGCTTCGGTGAGTGCCTGGACCCGCTCCTGGCTGAGCGGGTGGGTGCGGTCGTAGCTGTCCTTGGCATAGATCGCGAGGCGATATTCCTGGGTCTGCAGCTTCTTGAAGAATTCGATGCTGCCCTTGCCGCTGATCCCCGATTTGGAAAGATAGGAGGCGCCGGCGGAATCCGCCGAGCTCTCCTGGGCGCGGGTGAAGGACATCAGATTGCCCATCGCTGCCCGCTGGCCGGCCATCATCATGCCCATTCCGGCGTCGGGGGCGCCGGCGGCCGCGGCGGCCAGGCCGAGTACCAGCGAGAGAAGCGTGATGGCAGTGGCCGAGCGAACGCCTTCGCCCATGCGGATCTGGACTCCCTGGACGACGTGGCCAAGCTCATGGGCGATGACGCCCTGGAGCTGATTGGCGTTGTCCGCCTTCTGGAGCAGCCCGGTGTGGATGTAGACCACCTGGCCCCTGGCGACGAAGGCATTGATCTCGTCGTCGCGGATCAGGACGATCTTGACGTTGTCAGGCCGCAGCCCGGCCGCCTCGATCAGCGGCCGCGACATATCGCGGAACAGAAGCTCGGTCTCGCTGTCGCGAAGGATCTGCTGCGCCGCGGCCGGCTGGACCGCGGCGAACACCAGCGTCAGCCACAGCATGACCAGACCGGCAAGTCGGGAAGGGCGAGCGATCATGACCCGCTGTCCCATTCCCGGCCTGAACCGCGCATGAAACCCGCCTCTGGTTAGTTCAGCCTTCAGCCAAACGTCCTCTGCCACCAGCCGCTGCGCGCCGCGCCGGTCGGCTCTCCGGCATCAGCGGTTTCTTCCTGCGCGGGGGCTGGGGCAGGAGCCACCGCCGGCTCGTCGGAATCGCCCTTCGAGCGCGAACGCCGCGCCTTGGGCCGGGCTTCCCCGAGCGCGGCCGCCGCTTCGGCCGGAGCGGCGGCGGGTGCCTTGGCCCGGCTCTTGCGCTTGGGCGCCGCCGCTTTGGCGGGCGGCTCGAGCCCTGTCTCGGCGGACGGCTCGGCAGTTGGCTCGGCGGCGGTCGGGACTGGTGCCTTGGCGCGCGGGCGACGGCGGGTTTTCGGCGCCGACGGTTCGGTGACCGCCTCCACGGCGACCTGCTCGAGCGGCTCGGCGTCGGCAATCACGGGCTCGACCATCGGCTGATCGTCGGGCTCGATCGCGGCCTGCGTCTCGCCGGCGGATTCGGATTCCGGCTTGCGCGACCGCCCGCCACGGCGACCGCGGCGCTTGCCGGAGGGCTCACCCGCTGCCTGCGGCTCGGCTTCCGACCGCTCGCTATCCTCGTCTACGGACGCGTCGGCCTGACGCTCTGTCGAGGCCTCGCCGCGTTCCTCGCCTTCCTCGGAGCGATTGCGATTGCGCCCGCGGCCGCCGCGGCGGCGCCGGCGGCGCTTGCGGCCGTCGCGGTCCTCGGCGTCGCGATCGCCGGAGGCGGCGCCATGGCGGCCGGTCTCTTCTGCTTCAGCCTCATCGGCCTCGGCGGCGATCATGTCTTCATCGTCGGCCTCGAAGTCATCGTCCGCGAAATCGGGTTCCGACGGCTGCTGAACCGCGCGCGCCGCTGGCGCCGGCCGTCCGCCCGAGCTTTCGACGCTCATCCGCGCGCCCTCGAGCGTTTCGTCGATCTGCACCTCGACCATGACGCCATAGCGGGCCTCGATCTCAGCCAGCTCCGGGCGTTTGCGGTTGAGTAGATAGACCGCCGCCTCTCGACCCGCGCGAAGCGTGATCCGGTCGCCCTTGCCGTGCGCGGCCTCGTCCTCGATGATCCGGAGCGCGCTGAGGCCCGCCGAGCTGGCGGTCCGCATCAGCCCGGTGCCTTCGCAATGCGGGCAGGTCTTGGTGGATGCTTCGAGGACTCCGGTGCGCAGCCGCTGGCGGCTCATCTCCATCAGTCCGAAGCTTGAAATCCGCCCGACCTGGATCCGCGCGCGGTCGTTCTTGAGCGCGTCCTTCATCGCCTTCTCGACTTTGCGGACATGGCTGCTTTGCTCCATGTCGATGAAGTCGATGACGACCAGGCCTGCCATGTCCCGCAGTCGAAGCTGGCGCGCGATCTCGGCGGCTGCCTCGAGGTTGGTGGCAAAAGCGGTCTGCTCGATATTATGCTCGCGGGTCGAGCGGCCCGAGTTGATGTCGATCGAAACCAGGGCCTCGGTCGGGTTGATGACCAGATAGCCGCCGCTCTTTAACTGAACCACCGGCTGGTACATTGCCGAAAGCTGGTCCTCGACGCCGTAGCGCTGGAAGATCGGGGTCGGGTCGGCATAGGAGCGGACCTTCTTGACGTGGCTCGGCATCAGCAGCTTCATGAAGCCGCGAGCCGCCTTGTAGCCGTCCTCGCCCTCGACGATGACCTCGTCGATTTCCTTGTTGTAGAGATCGCGAATGGCGCGCTTGACGAGGTCGCTGTCGCGATAGATCAGCGCCGGCGCGCTGCTGGTCAGGGTCTTCTCGCGAATCTCGTCCCACAGCCGTGCGAGATAGTCGAAATCGCGCTTGATCTCGACCTTCGTGCGCTCGAGGCCGGCGGTCCGGACGATCAGCCCCATCGTCGACGGCAGCTTGAGGTCGCTCATGATCGACTTTAGCCGCTTACGGTCGGCGCCGTTGGAGATCTTGCGCGAGATTCCGCCGCCGTGGCTGGTATTGGGCATCAGCACGCAATAGCGCCCGGCAAGGCTGAGATAGGTGGTCAGCGCCGCGCCTTTGTTGCCGCGTTCTTCCTTGACGACCTGGACTAGCAGCACCTGGCGGCGCTGGACGACGTCCTGGATCTTGTAGCGGCGGCGAAGCGCCTGGCGCTTCTTGCGGAGCTCGTCGGCGGCGCTTTCGTCGACCGGCGAACGGCTGCTTCCGGTGCCGACCATCGAGCCGTCGCCGTTGTCGCCATTCTCCTCGTCGTAGCCCGGCTCCTCCGGACGGTCGTCGGTGCCGTCGTCCTCGTGATGCGGGTCGAGGCCGGCATCGTCGGCCTCGTAGCGCAGCCGCTCTTCCTCCGCGGCGTGCTCTGCTTCCTCGCGCAGCAGCGCTTCGCGGTCGGCCTTGGGGATCTGGTAATAATCGGGATGGATTTCGCTGAACGCCAGGAACCCATGGCGATTGCCGCCATATTCGATGAACGCCGCCTGGAGCGACGGTTCGACCCTGGTTACCTTGGCGAGATAGATATTGCCTTTGAGCTGCTTGTGCTCAGCGGATTCGAAGTCAAGCTCCTCGATCCGGCTTCCCTTGACGACCGCGACCCGGGTCTCTTCCGGGTGGCGCGCATCGATCAGCATGCGCATGGACATTGAATATTCTCCGGGCGCGCCGCCGCCTTGTCAGGGCCAGGCGCGCGATTGTTACCGCCGGCATCACTGGGCCGGCTCGATTTGCGGGAAATGCGTCTGCTGCATGGGCCAATCCGGCTCCAGCCGGAGCGAACGCCATCACCCGGCCATCACGGCGCGTTCGGGTGGCATCCTGAGACATCATGCAGCATCAACCTCGTAAGACCGCGCCGCGGGGCGGCGCAGGCCCGCGCGTCGCCGGCGGGCAGCACTGGGGTTAGCACCGGGGGCGCTTCGTCGCAATGGCCACAAGCTTGCGCTTGCCGGGAGGGGCGGGCGTGGCCGATAACGGGACGGATGGAGCATGGAACACATCGCTGGTGGGCGCTTGCGCTGCTTCTGCTCGCCGCCTGCGGCGGGTCTGGCGACGAGGCCGCCGACGACGCCTTGCTCGGCGAAGCGCGGCGGGGCGGAGTGACCGTGGCGCTCGCCGATCCGGTGCGCGATGTCGCCATCAGCGAGGCCCGCGTGCCGGGCCGGCCGATCGTCCTCGTTGACCCGGGGCATGGCGGCGCCGATCCCGGCGCGAGCGGCCTGTCGGGGGCCGCCAGCGAGAAAGTGCTGACCCTTGCCTTTGCGCGGGAGCTTCGCCAGCGGCTGGTCGACGGCGGCCGGGTGCGGGTTGCACTGACCCGCGACGCGGACCGCAGCCTGTCGCTGGCCCAGCGCGCCGACATCGCCCGGCGGATCGGGGCGGCGCTTTTCATCTCCATACACATGGACAGCGCGCCGAACCCCCTGGCCCGCGGCGCAAGCGTCTATTCCCTGTCCGATGTCGCTTCGGACTTGGACGCTGCGCGCTTCGCCCGGGCCGAGAATGAATCCGGCGCGTCACTCACCAGCGAGGAATCCTCAAGCGTCCGCTTCCTGCTGTCCGACCTCGCGCTGCGCGACCAGATGGCCGCCTCGGCTGCCCTCGCCGAGCGGCTGGTCAGCGCCAGCCGCGGCCGCGTGCTCCTCCGCCCGGAGCCGCATCGATTCGCCGCTTTCCATGTCCTTCGCCGCTCCGAAGTCCCGGGCGTGCTGTTCGAAGCCGGCTACATCAGCAACGCCGAGGACGAGGCGTCACTGCTGACCCCGGCAGGCCGGGCCCCGATCGTCGCTGCGCTGGCCCGTGCCATCGAGATTGAAAGCGCGCTGATCGTCGCGGCGCGCTAAAGCGCCTTTGCGGGCCGGGGCTTAGCGGCTAAACGGTCGCCGGACATGCCCAGCCTGACTGACCCGCTGACCAGAATCGGCAACCGACTTCCCGATCTCGTCGCTTTCAATCGCCGGGTGCGGGCGCGGCTCGAGCCGTTGTGGCGGCGAGCCTGGCTGCGTCGACTGACCTGGGCGGCGGCGGGGCTGTTTCTGCTCGGGATCGTCACGTTCGTCTATTTCTCGGCGACGTTGCCGAGCGCGCAGACCCTGCTGGCCTACCAGCCGCCGCTGCCCAGCAATGTGCGAGGCTACGACGGCAATCCGGTGCAGACCTTCGCCCGCGAACGCCGGGTCGAGCTGTCGTTCGACGAATACCCGCCGCTGGTCGTTCACGCCTTCATCTCGGCCGAGGACAAGACCTTCTTCGAGCATGGCGGTCTCGACTATCCGGGGCTGACCAAGGCGGTGTTCAACTACACCCTCAACGTCGGCCAGGGCGGGCGCGTGCCGGGCGGCTCGACCATCACCCAGCAGGTCGCCAAATATCTGCTCCAGGACGACGAATATGCCATCAGCCGCAAGATTCGCGAGATGATCCTCGCCTTCCGGCTGGAGGACACTTTGAGCAAGGAGCAGATTTTCGAGCTCTACCTCAATTCGATCTTCCTTGGGCGCAACGCCTACGGGATCCAGGCCGCCAGCCGCGCCTATTTCGACAAGGACGTCAGCGAGCTCGCCCTTCACGAAGCGGCCTATCTCGCCATCCTTCCGAAGGCGCCGTCGAACTACGACCCCATTCGCGCCACTAGCCGGGCGACTGCCCGCCGCAACTACGTGCTGGGCGAGATGGCCGAGAACGAGCACATCACCGAAGCGCAGCGGAGCGCCGCTGCCGCGCTTCCGCTCGGCACCATTGCCTATGGAAGCAATGAAAAATTCCGGCAGATGGGCGGCTATTTCATGGAAGAGGTGCGGCGCGACCTCGTCCGCCGCTTCGGCGAAGAGGCCGAGGACGGCCCGAACAGCGTCTATGCCGGGGGCCTGTGGGTCAGAAGCTCGATGGCGCCGGTCATGCAGGACGCGGCGGCCGAGGCGCTGCGCGAGGGGCTGGCGCGGTTCGACGGGGGGCGCGGCTGGAAGGACACCGGCCTCACCATTCCGATCGACGGCGACTGGGCTGCACGCCTGCGGATCGCGGCGCTCGGCACCGGCTTTCCCGACTGGCGCAAGGCGGTCGTCCTCGACAAGTCGCAGCGCGAAGCGACGATCGGCTTTTCCAACGGGACTCGCGGCACGATCCCGGCCGGCAATGCCCAGCAGCCGAAAAAGGGCGGCGGCGGAAGCGCCTTTTCCAACCTTCGCCCCGGCATGATCATCATCGCCAAGAAGGTCGGCGGCGATACCTACGCCCTGCGCTCAATCCCGGAGATCGGCGGCGCCTTCCTTGCCCAAGAAGTGCATACCGGGCGCGTGCTGGCGATGCAGGGCGGGTTCGACGTAATCGGTTCGTCCTACAATCGCGCGACCCAGGCCAAGCGCCAGCCGGGCTCGGCGTTCAAGCCGATCGTCTATGTGACCGCGCTCGAGAACGGCATGACCCCGGCCTCGATCATCGTCGATTCGCCGTTTTGCGTGTGGCAGGGCGCCGGCCTCGGCAACAAATGCTTCCGTAATTTCGACGGCCGCTACGCCGGCCCCAAGACGATGCGCTGGGGCGTCGAGCAGTCGCGCAACCTCATGACCATCCGCGCCGCTTCGCAGGCGGGAATGCCGAACGTCATCGCCAACGCCAAGAAGCTGGGGGTGGGCGATTATCCGAACTATCTGTCGATCGCGCTCGGCGCCGGCGACACCACCGTGCTCAACATCGTCAATTCCTATGCGGTGCTCGCCAACCAGGGCCGCGAGGTCAGGCCCTCGACCATCGACTTCGTCCAGGACCGCAGCGGCAAGGTGATCTTCCGCACCGACAACCGCTGCAAGGTCATGCAGGGCTGCAACGCCAAGGATTGGAACGGCCGGGCGATGCCGAGGCCGCCGTCGCGCCAGCGCCAGCTGCTCGATCCGCAGGCGGCCTATCAGATGGTCCATATCCTCGAAGGCGTGGTCGAGCGCGGCACCGCCACCTCGCTGCGCAGCCTAGACCGGCCGCTGTTCGGCAAGACCGGCACGACCAGCGGCCCGACCAACGTTTGGTTCATCGGTGGCACGCCCGAAATCGTGGCCGGAGTCTATCTCGGCTACGACCAGCCGCGGCCGATGGGCCATGCCGCGCAGGGCGGACGGGTCGCCGCGCCGGTGTTCAAGCAGTGGGCCGAGGCCTCGCTAAAGGACATGCCGAAAATTCCGTTCGTGGCGCCGGCGGGCATCCGCATGGTGCGCATCGACCGCGTGACCGGCAAGCGCGTGTTCGGTGCCTTCCCGACCACCGAGGATCCCAAGTCGTCGGTCATCTGGGAGGCGTTCCAGCCCGAGACCGAGCCGCGCCGCTCGTTTCGCCGCGAAGAGCGCGCCGAGGCCGACGAGCGCGCCGCTGCGGCCACCCGCCGGCCCCGTCCGGCGCGCGCCCGGCGGCCAGCCCAACCGAGCCCCCCGGCGGACGATTTCTTGCAAAGGCAGGACGGGATTTACTAGGGCGGCCCGCAACAATTCACCCTTATCGAAGGTCCCCATCATGCGCGCCGAAGCGCAAGCCCATATCGACCAGATCAAGGCCGCGGTTCAGCTACTCCGCCGCTTCCTCGACTGGGACGTCGCCCACAAGCGGCTGGCCGAGCTAAACGCCAAGGTCGAGGATTCGACGCTGTGGGACGATCCCAAGGCGGCGCAGGACGTGATGCGCGAGCGGCGCCGGCTGGAAGAAGCGATCGGCGCCACGGCCCGGATCGAAAGCGAACTCAGCGACACGGTCGAATTGATCGAGATGGCCGAGGCCGAAGGCGACCAGGCGCTGGTCGACGACGGGGTCAAGGCGCTGGCCGAGCTTGCGGAGCGGGCCGAGACCGACAAGGTCGCGGCCCTGCTGGCGGGCGAGGCCGACGCAAACAACAGCTATGTCGAGATCAACAGCGGCGCCGGCGGCACCGAATCCAACGACTGGGCGGCGATGCTTTTGCGCATGTACACCCGCTGGGGCGAGCGCCACGGGATGAAGGTCGAAGTGGTCGACCATCATTCGGGCGAGCAAGCCGGGATCAAGTCCGCGACGATCCTAATCAAGGGCGAGAACGCCTACGGCAACCTCAAGGTCGAGGGCGGGGTCCACCGACTGGTGCGGATTTCACCCTATGACAGCTCGGCCCGCCGCCACACCAGCTTCGCCAGCGTGTGGGTCTATCCCGAGGTCGATGACGACATCGACATCGAGATCAACGAGAGCGAGCTGAGGGTCGACACTTATCGCGCCAGCGGAGCCGGCGGCCAGCACGTCAACACCACCGATAGCGCGGTTCGGATTACGCACATCCCGACGAACATCGTGGTCCAGTGCCAGAACCAGCGAAGTCAGCACAAGAACCGCGCCGAGGCCATGAAGCAGCTGAAGGCCCGGCTGTACGAGCTCGAGCTTCAGCGGCGCGAGGCCGAGGCGGACGCCAGCGCGGCGAACAAGACCGACATCGGCTGGGGCCACCAGATCCGTTCCTACGTCCTTCAGCCCTATCAGCTGGTCAAGGACTTGCGCACTGGGGTCACGTCGACTG
>DASTDT010000195.1:0-2487 GCA_035710225.1 Sphingomicrobium sp. | reverse complement strand
TGAGCAGCGGAGCGCCGGGCACGTCGCGCGAGCCGGCGATGATCAGGATCCGGCCGTGGCTGTCCTTGTCGCCGTCGTCATGGGCCGGCAGCGGGAAGCGCTTCAGCTCGCCCGCGGTCAGCGCGCGTAACCGGCTCATCGTGAGCCGGTCATGGCGTCGGGCTCGGCCGTTTGCGGCGTGCCCTGCTCTTCCATCGGCGCGCCGTGGTTCCACAGCACCAGCTTGGGCACGCACAGCGACAAATGGTTGGGCTCGAAATCATAAGCGCAGATGCCACAGTTCAGGATCTCCGACTGCTTGTCGATGGCGAGGATCTGGCCTTCGCTGAGCTCGTCCAGGATGTAGCGCATGCACAGCACGACGACCTGGTGAGCGACCACCGCTACCCGTTTGTCGGCATAGTGCAGGTTGATGGTGTTGAGCATCGATCGTAGCCGGAGGATGACGTCGGCCCAGCTCTCGCCGCCGGGCGGCCGGTGGTAGAATTTGCCCATTTTGGCGCGGTGCGCCGCTTCCTCCGGGTATTTCTCGCGGATTCCGCGGGTGGTGAGGCCGTCGAACACGCCGAACTCGCGCTCGCGAAGGCGCTCGTCGAGGATGGTCGGCTTGGAGCCTCCGGCAAGCCCGCCGGCCTTGCAGATCGCCTCGGCCGTCTGGAGCGCGCGGACATAGGGCGAGGCGAGCAGGACTTCGGGCCGCTCGTCCTCGGGCAGCGACGCGAACCAGCGACCTGTGGCGTCGGCCTGGGCATGGCCGAGGTCGGACAACGGCACGTCGACATCGCGCAGGTCGAGGTCGATGACGCTTAGCCCGGCCTCATGCGCCGCATCGCGCGCGACATTGCCCTGGCTCTGGCCGTGGCGGACCAGCCATAGTCGTTCGGGCCAATGCTGGCGTTGCGGCATTCGAGTCTCCCGTCAGGCAAGGAAAGCGCAAGTCGGTCGAAGGTTCACGCATGTTGACGCTCTGCCTTGTGCATGGCAGCGCAACGCCATGGCAACCACGGTCGAGGAACTGGAATCCAGGCGCGCGGCGGCGCGCATGGGGGGCGGGCAGAAGCGCATCGACGCGCAACACGCCAAGGGGCGACTGACGGCTCGCGAGCGCCTGTCGGTGCTGCTCGACCCGGATTCGTTCGAGGAAGTCGACATGTACGTCGAGCATAACTGCGTCGACTTCGGCATGGAGACTCAAAAAGTGCCGGGCGACGGGGTGGTGACCGGCAGCGGCACGATCAACGGGCGGCTGGTCTATGTGTTCGCGCAGGACTTCACGGTGTTCGGCGGGTCCTTAAGCGAGCGCCATGCGCAGAAGATCTGCAAGATCATGGACGCGGCGATGAAGGTCGGGGCGCCGGTGATCGGCTTGAACGACAGCGGCGGGGCGCGGATTCAGGAGGGCGTGGCGAGCCTCGGCGGCTATGCCGAAGTGTTCCAGCGCAACGTGCTGGCGTCGGGCGTCATCCCGCAGATTTCCCTGATCATGGGGCCGTGCGCGGGCGGCGCGGTCTATTCGCCGGCGATGACCGACTTCATCTTCATGGTGAAGGATAGCAGCTACATGTTCGTCACCGGCCCGGACGTGGTGAAGACCGTGACTAACGAGGTGGTGACCCAGGAGGACCTCGGCGGCGCCGTGACCCATACCACCAAGTCGGGCGTGGCGGACGTCGCCTTCGAGAACGACATCGACGCGCTGCTGGCGGCGCGCGACTTCTTCGACTTCCTGCCGCTGTCCAACCGCCACGACGGGCCCGAGCGTCCGACCGACGATCCGTGGGACCGGATCGAGGGCAGCCTCGACAGCCTGATCCCGCCGAGCGCCGCGACGCCCTACGACATGCACGAATTGATCCGGAAGGTGGCCGACGAGGGCGACTTCTTCGAGCTTCAGCCGGGCCATGCCGCGAACATCATCACCGGCTTCGCTCGGATCGAGGGGCGGACGGTCGGAATGGTCGCCAACCAGCCGACGGTGCTGGCCGGCTGCCTCGACATCAACGCCTCGAAGAAGGCCGCGCGCTTCGTCCGCTTCTGCGACGCGTTCGACATTCCGATCATCACCTTCGTGGACGTCCCCGGCTTCCTCCCCGGCGTCGGCCAGGAGCATAGCGGGATCATCAAGCACGGCGCGAAATTGCTGTTCGCTTACGCCGAGGCGACGGTACCCAAGATCACGGTGATTACGCGAAAGGCCTATGGCGGGGCCTATGACGTGATGGCCTCGAAGCATTTGCGCGGCGACTTGAACTACGCCTGGCCGACCGCCGAAATCGCGGTGATGGGCGCGAAGGGCGCGGTCGAGATCATCTTCCGGGGGCGGACGCCGGAGGAAATCGCGGAGCGTACCCGCGAATATGAGGAGCGCTTCGCCAACCCGTTCGTGGCGGCGAGCAAGGGCTTCATCGACGAAGTGATCTACCCGCATTCCACGCGGCGACGGGTGGCGCTGGGTTTGCGGAAACTACGCGACAAGCAGCTCGAGAA
>DASTDT010000194.1:0-5724 GCA_035710225.1 Sphingomicrobium sp. | reverse complement strand
GAGCAGGATCGCCTTGCGGCGGAGCGAAGGCGCGCGGGTGATCCAGTTGCCCTCGGGGAGCATGCCGACGATCTCGCTGTGCGCGTGCTGGCTGATCTGGCGGGTCAGGGTGCGCCGATAGGCTTCGGGCATCCAGTCCTTGGGCTCGATGAACTCGTCAGCGGCGACCCGCGCCTCGAAAGCCTCGAGCAGCTTGGGGTCCTCGAGGTTTTCGATCTTCGCGGTCTTTTGCAGCTCGGTCGTGTACATGCGCCCGATGTAGCCATTGCGCACACGCGGTTCAAATGCGCGATGACCGGGGTGCGCGTTTCGGGCTATAGCTGTCCGCGACACAGGGGGAGAATTTTCATGGCCGTCGAGACGAAAGCCGAAACCGTAACGGGCGGGAACTTCGCGCCCTCGCTCGTCCTTCCGGCGCACAATTGGGGCTGGCTGGTGGTCCGCGGCGTGCTTGCGCTGGCGCTTGGGGCCGCGGCGATTCTGTTCCCGCTCGGCGCGCTCTACGCCTTCACCTTGCTGTTCGCGGCCTTCGCCTTCGTCGACGGCATCGCCTCGCTGGTCGCCGGCATTCGCGGCGCGAGGGCGGGCGAGCGCTGGGGCGCGCTCGTCTTCCGCGGCATCGTCGGGGTCGCGGTGGGAGTCCTGTTCGTGCTGATGCCGATGATCTCAACGCTGTCCTATGCCTATGTGACCATCGCCATGCTTGTTGCCTGGTCGGTCATCGGCGGACTGCTCGAAATCATGGCCGCGATCCGGCTTCGCAAGGAGATCGAGGGCGAATGGCTGCTCGGGCTTTCCGGCGCGGTGTCCGTTGGACTCGGGATCGCGGTCCTGGTTCTCGTCATGCCGAACCCGGCTGCCACGATTCTTTCCGCCGCCTGGTTGATCGCCATCTTCGCGATCATCTCCGGGGTCGTGTTGATCACCCAGGGCCTGCGGCTGCGCGGCAAGGGCGCGTCCGCTAGCCGATGACCTCGCCGCCGATGGTCCGCGAATAGCCGGTGAACTCGGCAACCGCGCGGCCTTCGGCGGTCCTCACCGATACGCGCGTGACTCCGCTTCTGCCCGAAGCCGCGACCTCCTCGCCCTCCGCGATCAGCGTGTCGCCGGCCTCCGCGGAGCCGAGGAAGATGATCGATGCCTGCGCGGCCACCGTGCGATGATTGTCGCCGTTGCAGATGTAAGCGAAGGCCGTGTCGGCGAGCGCGAAGATCATCCCGCCATGCGCCATGCCGTGTCCGTTGAGCATGTCGCCGCGGACCTCCATCGCCAGCCGGCAATAGCCGCGCCGCGCCTCTTCGATCCGGATTCCCCAGGCCGGGCCGGTACCCTCGGCGGCGAGCATCGCGTGCGCGACCTTCGAGGCGAGTTCGTCAGCGTCCATGAAACCCACCTATCGCCATGCTGAACTTGTTTCAGCATCCATTTTGTTCGTAGGGGCCACCCCGGAGATCGCCATGCCCAATTACGACACGATCATCGTCGAAGAATCCGACGGCATCGCCCGGATTACGCTCAACCGCCCCGACCGGCTGAACAGCTTTACCGCGCAGATGCACGCCGAGCTGCGCGAGGCGCTTCGCGAAGCTTCGGACGCGCGGGTGATCGTTCTCACCGGCGCCGGCCGCGGATTCTGCGCGGGCCAGGACCTGAACGAGCGCGCCGTCGCTGTCGGCGACCATCCCGTCGACCTGGGCATCACCGTCGAAACCGGGTGGAACCCGCTGATCAAGTTGCTGACGACGATCCCCAAGCCCGTGATCGCCAAGGTCAACGGGGTTGCCGCGGGCGCCGGCGCCAATGTCGCCTTCGCCTGCGACATCGTCGTCGCCGCGCGCTCGGCGAAGTTCATCCAGAGCTTTGCAGCGATCGGGCTGATCCCCGACAGCGGCGGAAGCTGGATCCTGCCGAGGCTCGTCGGACAGGCGCGGGCGATGGGCATCGCAATGACCGGAGAGCCCGTCCCCGCGGAAAAGGCCGAGCAATGGGGCCTCATCTGGAAATGCGTCGACGATGAGGCGCTCGACCAGGAAGTGGACGCGCTTGCCGCCCAGCTCGCCGCGCTGCCGCCGCTTGCGGTTGCCGCGACCAAGAGCATCGTCCGCTCCACCTGGGGCCGGACGCTCGACGAGGAACTCCACCTCCAGCGCGACGAGATGCGGCGGCTCGGATTCACCGAAGATTATCGCGAGGGCGTCGCCGCCTTCCTCGAAAAGCGAAAGCCGAACTTCAAGGGCCGCTAATTCAATATATTTCGTCGAAATTCCACCCTGTCAGGTGAAGCAAATGCATGCCTAGATCGTGGACTCCCCCGCGCTTGGGACTCCAGCGCGCCACGAAGTGGTAGCCATTGTCGTCAACGCCTTCGATAATCCATTGTGCACCATCTGCCCCAATGTCGCAGACTTTTGGTGGAAGGTTGAAGGGTTTGGTTCGAATTAATTCTGTTCCAAGCGTACGCTTCTCATCCTTAGTAAGCCGACGGCTGACGCTCTTTACAATTCCGCCTGCGTCGTATCCGCCAGCACCAGACAGCTCCTTTGCGAGAAGATGCGCACCATTCGAATCTCCATCGATCCGTATGACAACGGATGGATGAAATGATCGCAGCCATGTGAATCTAAGCGTCCAGTCGCCCGCGGCCCGGGCGGACAATGCCTTTGCATAGAGAGACGCTTCATCTGCGGCCATGAGATGACTTGGATACCAGTCATTCTCGACGTCATTGATGATGTTCCAACGTCTGCCCATGAACCCGCAACGAACACTAGGTTCGGAAAAGGAAGGCGGGAAAAACGTGACGCCGTCCTTGGGACGAAGATCACTTGGGCGGGTATCGGGATTCGTTGTTGCCAGAAAAGTATGCGCAATTGTCGTGGCGTCATTGTTATCCGAGCAGCCGACAACGATCAGGCTCACCAAGGCTATTGCGCGAAACATACCGGCAACATCTCAAGCCATTCGGGTCAAAACAAGAGCATGGCGTCTAGACGACGAGCTCGGCGAACTTGGCCAGATCGATGTTGCCGCCGGAAACGATGCAGACGATCGGCCCGTCGCCCGCCTCGCCAGTGAGCGCGGCGGCCAGCGACAGCGCCCCGGCACCTTCGGATATGGTCCGCGTCTTTTCCGCGATCAGCCGCATCGAATCCTGCACCTGGTCGAGCGGGACGGTGATCGTGCCGTCGACGACCGGCCGCATGCGCTCCCACATTCGCGCCGTGACGCTCTGGCCACCGGCGCCGTCGACGAACGAGGCCTGCCAGTCGGGAAACTTCGACGGTTCTCCCTGCCGAAGCGAATAAGCGTAGGGAGCCGCAGTTTCGGGCTCGACGCCGACGACCCTGGCGTCGGGACGGAGCGCCTTGATTACGCTGCCGACTCCGGTGATCAGCCCGCCGCCGCCGATCGCGGCGATGACGGTGCGCACGTCGGGCGCATCCTCGAGGATTTCCAGGCCCATCGTCCCATGGCCGGCGATGAAATCGTGATTGTCGAACGGGTGGATGAAGGTCGCGTCGAGCCCGTCGAAGGCATGCGCCTCGGCGGCCTCCCAGGCCTGCTCGTAGCTGACCGGGATGATCGTCGCGCCGAGCGCGCGCATCCGCTCCAGCTTGGTCTTGGGCGCGCTCTCGATCGCCACCACCGAGCATGGAATCCCGGCTGTCCGCGCTGCATAGGCGACGCCCTGCCCCGCATTGCCGGCGCTGATCGTCCACACACCGCGCGCCCGCTCGTCGGGGGACAGACGCGCGACCGCATTGGCCGCGCCGCGGATCTTGTATGCGTTGGTCGGCTGCAAATTCTCGAGCTTCAGCCGGATGTCGGGCCCGCCGGGCCCGAGGTCGAGCCTGACCAGCGGCGTTCGAAGCACCGTTCCGGCGATCCGCTCGCGCGCCGCCTCCACATCCTCGATCGAGATCGGACGCACTGCTTCGACCACGCCTGCTCCTGACTGCTCATGGCGGGTGCAATGCCGCCCGATATTCTTCTAGAGGGGCGCCATGAAGACTCAACAATTGCTCAATTACGAGCGCGACCGCTGGATTGCCGGGGAAGGCGGCCTTGCCGAGCTTTCCAGTGCGATCGACGGCTCGCCAGTCGCCCTCGCCGGCTCCGGCGGGCTCGATTTCGGCGCCATGCTTCGCCACGCCCGCGAGGTCGGCGGGCCGGCGCTCCGCAAAATGACGTTCCACGAGCGGGCGCGGATGCTCAAGGGCCTGGCGCTCGCGATCATGGAGAAGAAGGAAGCGCTCTACGAGCTTTCCTACCAGACGGGCGCGACCCGCAAGGACGGCTGGATCGACATCGAGGGCGGCGCCGGCACACTCTTCTCCTTCTCGTCCAAGGGCCGCCGCGAGCTGCCCGACGCGCATGTCCTCCTCGACGGCGCGCTCGAGCCGCTGTCGAAGGGCGGCAGTTTCGTCGGCCAGCATATCTACAGCCCGCTGCAGGGCGCGGCGGTGCACATCAATGCCTTCAACTTCCCGGTCTGGGGGATGCTGGAAAAGCTGGCCCCGACCCTGCTCGCGGGCGTGCCCGCGATCGTCAAACCCGCCAGCGCGACCTCCTACCTGACCGAAGCCGCGTTCCGCGTGATGATTGACAGCGGCCTCCTACCCAATGGCGCGGTGCAGCTGATCGTCGGCGGAGTCGGCGACCTGTTCGATCATCTGACCGGCCAGGACGTCGTCAGCTTCACGGGCTCGGCCGCGACCGCCTACAAGCTTCGCACCCACCCGGTGGTGATGCGCGAGAGCGTTCGCTTCATTGCCGAGCAGGACAGCCTCAACGCTTCAATCCTCGGCCCCGACGCCGCGCCGGGAACGCCGGAGTTCGACCTGTTCGTGCGCGAGGTCGCGGTCGAGATGACGGTCAAGGCCGGCCAGAAATGCACCGCCATCCGCCGGGCAATGGCGCCTGCCGAATACCTCGATGCGCTCGAGGAAGCGCTTCGCGACCGGCTGGCGAAGACCAGGGTCGGCGACCCGCGCTCCGAGGACACGCGCATGGGCGCGCTGGTCAGCACCGCCCAGTGCAAGGACGTTCGAGCCAAGATCGCCGAGCTTCAGGCAGCGGGCGCAAGAATCGTCGCCGGCGATCCCGACGCCGAGCCGCCGATCGCGGGCGGCGCCTTCCTGCCCCCCGTCCTGCTTCGCACGGATGACCCTTGGGGCACCGGGGCCGTGCACGACGTCGAACCGTTCGGGCCCGTCTCGACGATCATGCCCTACCGCGACCTCGACGACGCGATCGCGCTTGCCAACCGCGGCCGCGGCAGCCTCGCCTTGTCGCTGTTCACCCATTCACCCGAGGTCGCGCGCGACTTCGTCCTCGGCGCCGCCTCGTTCCACGGGCGAATGCTGGTCATCGACCGCGACAATGCCAAGGAATCGACTGGCCACGGATCGCCGCTGCCGGTCCTCGTCCACGGGGGTCCGGGCCGGGCCGGCGGAAGCGAGGAGATGGGCGGGGTGCGCGGCGTCAAGCATTACATGCAGCGGACCGCGCTCCAGTCCTCGCCGGCGATGCTGGCCGCGATCACCGGCCAGTTCATCCCCGGCGCCCCCAAGCATGTCATCAGCACCCACCCGTTCCGGCTGAAGATGAGCGAGCTTTCGATCGGCGACACGTGGAAGACCGGGAGCCGGACCGTCAGCATCGAGGATATCGAGCATTTCGCCCATTTCACCGGCGACAAATTCTACGCGCACATGGACGAGG
>DASTDT010000193.1:0-4685 GCA_035710225.1 Sphingomicrobium sp. | reverse complement strand
GAAGACGGTGACCAGTGGAGGCGAAGATCGAAGCGGCATGCCCGGCTCCTTGCGTCAAGCGCATCGCCCGCGCACGACCGTGGGGTCAGTAGAAGTCGGCGAGGGTGACGACGACGATCCGCCCGTCGGCAAGCCCGACCTCGACCCGCGTTCCGGCAGGCGCGAATGGCCATTCGGACTCCGGCCGGTCGGGAAAGCCGGGACCGACCTTTCGCCCATGGATGGCGACGAGCCGGTCGCCGACCTTGATCCCGGCCTTGGCCGAGGGACCCAAAGAGGTGACGTGGCGGACCTGATAATGATCGCCCTCGAAGGTCACGAACAGGCCGGCGCGGTCGCGCGAGAAGACGGCGGGCGCCGCGCTTCGCTCGAGCCACATGCGGTCGCCGGCAAGGTCGAGCGTGATGACGAAGGGCCGGAATAGCTGAATCCCGGCATTGGCCAATCCGGCATAGGGGCCGTTCGCAAGCGCGCCGAGCTGTGCCGGAACCTCCTCGAACCGAACGCCCGCGATCTCGACCGACGGCAGGGTGACGCGCTTCACTTCGTGAAGGCCGCCGACTCCGCCGCCCATCCCAGTTGCCGCGGGCAGCGCTCCGAAAAAAGGCACCGAGCGATGATATTCGAGCGACAGGCTCAACGCGCCATTGTTGCCGAGGTCGAAAATGGCGTCGCGGGGTTCGAGGTCCCCGATCCGGATCGGCAGGACGTGAAGGGGGCCGCGGCGGCGCAGCTTCACTTCTTTGGCCCCGGCGGGCGGGACGAAGCCGGCTCTCGGCGCGAAGCTGATCAGCTGGCGGTCGAAATCGATCCCCACCACGCTGGTCATGAACACGTCGCGGCCTAGCACTACCGGCACCGGCCGGCCGAGCGCCTTGCCGACCAGCGCAAGGTCCATGACCGCGACGGTGAGCCCGGTGAAGGCAAGGTTGCCGGCCTTGAGCGACAGCCCGCGATAGATCTCGCCGCGCTCGTTGCCGCCGGCGCCCTGGACCGCAACTGGAGTCCCGCCGGTAAGCCCGAGCTTGGCGGCGAAGGCGCGGTCGAGCACGGTCAGGCTCGCGCCGCTGTCGAGCAGCATCGGGGTCGGCTGCCCGTTGACCTCGCCGTTCAGGAAAATGCGGGTGTCGCGGTAGAGATCGAACGGCTGCGCCGCCGGGCGAGCCGCGGCGAACGACGAAACCGGCGCGGCGAACTGGCTCGCGGCAGGGACAGCAAGCGAAAGGGCCGACAGCAGACCGGCGAGTGCGCGAATCGATATCATCGCCGCCAGCCTAGCGCGTTCCAATCCAGTGGCGAGAGCCGACCCTTGCGCTTCGCTTCGGGATCAAATTCGCCGGACCGTCCCCCGGACGCTCCTAAGTGCTTCGCACTTACGAATGTGATGGTGCCCAGGAGAGGACTCGAACCTCCACGCCCTTGCGAGCGCCAGCACCTGAAGCTGGTGCGTCTACCAATTCCGCCACCTGGGCACAGGGACATTTCACTTTTCGGTAGGCGGCGGCGCTTAATCGCCGCCGGACGCCCGTGTCAACCGAGCGAGGCCGCCGCGGCTCGCGCTTCAGTAGACCGGCAGGCCGTCCCGATTGCCGGGCGGCGAGTAGCGGCAGATCAGATAATCGTTGCCGCCACCCCGATACAGCGCGCAGCCGACGTGGGTCGTGCCCTTCCATACCATCTGGGTATAATGGGCCACGTCCTCCCAATTGCCGGTGCGGCTGACGTTCGGGAACAGGCCCGGCGCGAAATGATGTTTCTCGGCAACCCACATCCCCGCGAGCTGCAGGTCGTTGAGATAGCCGGTGGTCGCCATCGCCAGATTCTCGCGCTGGCCCGGACGGGTAGCGCGCGGCGAGTGGACCAAGCGGCGAAGCTGCATCAGCGTTGGGCCGTACGACGCCGCCGACTGGGCGAGCAGCGGGTCCCAGGCGAGCGGCGCTGCGCCCACCGCGGCCCGCTCCCGGTTGTGAAGCGCGAGGATGCGCGTCGCGAAGCTCGAATCGCCGATATTGGCCGCCGGCGCGGGCGTGGCCACGGCAGCGAGCAACAACAGTGAAAAGAGGCGCTTTTTCATCGCCCAATCTTGCCGCGAGAGGGCTAACAAGGCGTAAATGCAAGGCGTGGATGACGCGCCGTTCCGGGGGGATTAGACCGCCATTATGGCTATGTTCGAAATCGGCGGAGCGGCGCCCAGCCTGGGTGCTGGCGCCTGGGCGGCTCCAAGCGCCGACCTGATCGGCGACGTCCGGCTCGGCGACCGCTCGAGCGTGTGGTTCGGGGCCGTCATCCGCGCCGATAACACCCCGATCCTCATCGGCCCCGAGAGCAACATCCAGGACGGCGCGATCGGCCACAGCGATCCCGGCTTCCCGCTGGTGATCGGCGCCGGGGTGACCGTCGGCCACCTGGCGATCCTCCACGGCTGCACGATCGGCGACGGAGCGCTGATCGGGATGGGGGCCAAGATCCTCAACGGAGCGGTGATCGGCGAGCGCTGCTTGGTCGGCGCCGGCGCGCTGGTAACCGAGGGCAAAAGGTTCGAGCCGGGGATGCTGGTCGTTGGCGCACCCGCGCGGGCGGTGCGGGCGCTTAGCGAAGACGAGCTGGCGGGGCTGGCGCTATCGGCCGCACATTACGCCGACAAGGCCACCAATTATGCGCGCTCGCTCAAGCAAAAAAGCGGTCACATCGCTGACACTTGAAAGCGGCGCCTGGGGGCGACCATCTTGGCCCGATGATCGACATCAGACCGTTCGCCACGCTGGGCCACGCCGACCATGGCTGGCTCGACGCCCGTCACCATTTCAGCTTTGCCGGCTACCACGACCCGAAGCGCATGGGCTGGGGCCGAATCCGGGTGTGGAACGATGACCGCATCGCCGCCAGGAGCGGCTTTCCGCCCCACCCGCACCGCGACATGGAAATCATCACCTACGTCCGCACGGGCGCGATCAGCCACCGCGATTCGCTCGGCAACGAAGGGCGCACGGCGGCCGGCGACGTCCAGGTGATGAGCGCCGGCACCGGCGTGGTCCATTCCGAATTCAACCTGGAGGACGAGGACACGACCTTGTTCCAGATATGGATCGAGAGCGACCAACCGGGGGCCGCGCCCGGCTGGGCGGCGATGCCGTTCCCGAAGGACGCCCGCGACGGCCAGTTCGTCACGCTCGCCAGCGGCGATTCCGGCGACGGCACGCCGACCATTCATGCCGACGCAAGGCTGCTTGGCGCAACGCTTCGCGCCGGCGGGTCGATCGCGCTCGATTGCGTTCCCACGCGGCATCTCTATCTCGTCGCCAGCGCGCCGGTGACGGTCAACGGGGTCGCCGCCGAGGCAAGGGACGGGATCGCGATCACCGGCGAGGAGCGGATCGAGGTGAGGGCGGGCGATGCGGACGCCGAACTGGTGCTGGTCGACGCGCGCTAGGCGCTGCCGCGCTTGAACAACCCGCCCCGGGACGCCATTAGCCGCGCGTCCCGTTCCAAGGGCAAGAGGATTTGAGGATTTGAACGCGTTCCGGCTGATTCTTGCGGTAGTGGCGATGGCCACGGCGACTGGCCCGGCCTTCGGCCAGGACAATGCCGCCCAGGCTCCCCCGCCGAGCGAAAGCGTCGGGCCGCGAGAGCTCGAGAATTTCAGCCTCGAAGGACGGGTCACGCGTCCGGCCGAAGAGACCGCCAGGCCGGTGCCGAACACCGTTCGCGCCGATCCGCCGCCCGCGAGGAGTGAAACTCCTGCCCGGCGCGAAGCACCGGCGGCAGCCGCCGATTCGGCGGTCGAGCGCCCCGCCGAGACATCGCGCGCTGGCGAATTGCTCGCCCGGCCGCCGACCCGGCCCCAGCCGCAGGCGGCCGCCCCGGCCCAAGCCGAACCGGCTCCATCTGCACCGCGCCCGGCGTTGGTGACCGATGCGCCCCAGCAGGGCGGATCGTCGCTTCTGATGTGGGTCGCGGCGCTATTGTTCGCGGGCGGAGCGGCGGCGATTTATTGGTTCCTGCGCCACGGCCGCCAGCGCCCGGCGACTGCCGGCGGCTACCGCTCTGGCTATGCCGCCCGCGCGATGGCGGAGCCGGAGCCGATCCCGGCGCCTCTGCCGCGCGCCGCTACCCCACCGGCCCCGTCACCCACTCCGGCCCAGCGCCCGTTGCCGACTACGCTGCGGCCGAAACCCGACCTTCCGGTTTCTTCGGCGCCGCCCGCCGCAGCGCCGCCGTCCAAGCCGGTCGGAATCGTCGCCAGCAGCCTGAGGCCGTGGATCGATGTCGAGCTGACGCCCGACCGCGCGTTAGTCGACGACAAGGGCGCGGCGATCGCTTTCAACGTCACGCTGGTCAATTCCGGCAGCGCACCGGCGCGGGACGTGTCGATCGAGGCGCTGTTGCTGAATGCCGGCGCCCGGCAGGACGTCGAGCTGAGCGACTTTTACCAGAAGCCCAAGGCGTCGAGCGATTCGATCCCGGTGATCGCGCCGATGGCGCGCGTGCCGCTGCGCACCGCGGTCAAGATCCCGCGCGAGATGATCCACGAATATGAGGTCGAGGGGCGCAAATTGTTCATGCCGATGGTCGCCGTGTCGACCCGCTACCGCTGGTCGAGCGGCGAGGGCCAGACCGGCGCCAGCTTCCTGGTCGGCCGGGGGCAGGAGGCGCAGGAGCGGCTCGCTCCGCTGCGCATCGACCAG
>DASTDT010000192.1:0-3710 GCA_035710225.1 Sphingomicrobium sp. | reverse complement strand
GACGTGCGGCTGATCGACAACGTCCGTGTCGACTGAGCAACAGTGCGCCGCGCGGCGTTAACCATTTGGGAACCATGACCCGTGAAAGATCGCCCCAACGAACAACGGGGGACGAAGCATGGCGATCAGTCAGAAGAGCGCGGAATTCCTGCTCAACAGCCGGCTGGCAGACGCGGCCAAGGGCAAGGTCGATGCGCTATATGACCTCGGCGTGACCTATTCGACCGGACGCGGGGGCATCGCGGTCGACCTCATCGAGGCGCACAAGTGGTTCAACTTGGCCGCGCTGTCGGGCGATACTCGCGCGCAACAGTGCCGTGCCGAGATTTCGGTCGAGATGACCGCTCGCGAGATTGCCGAGGCGCAGCGCCAGGCGCGCAGCTGGCTGAGCGGCACGGTCCTGGGGCGGAACGCCGCCTAAGCTGAGCCGGAGACCCGGCACGCTCATGCGGGCCGGGTTCGGCTCACCTCTAACGGACTACGACGGTCACCGCCCGCCGGTTCTGGGCCCAGGCGGTTTCGTCGGAGCCAGCGGCAACCGGGCGCTCCTTGCCCCAGCTGGTGACGAGCAACCTGGTCGTCGGCACCCCCTGCGACACCAGGAAATCGCGCGTGGCATTGGCCCGCCGTTCTCCCAGCGCCATATTATATTCGCGCGTACCCCGCTCGTCGGCGTGCCCCTCGATCGAGGCTCGCACGCGCGGGTTGGCAAGCATCCACCGCGCCTGGGCGGCGAGCGTCGCCTGCGAGGCGGCGTCGAGGCTGTATTCGTCGGTCCCGAAATAGACCGTGTCCGATCCGGCCTTGGCGACGAGATCGGCCTGCATCGCGGGAAGCTCGGTCAGCTCGACGTCGGCGGGATCGACCCCCGGCGGCACCTCGGTCTGCTGCTCGCTGGCAGGCGGCAGGCCCTCGGGCGGCGGGGTCTTGCGGGCGCAGGCGGTGGTCATCAGCGCCAGTGCGGATGCGACGATCAGGATATTGCGCATTTTCAAATTCTCCTTGCGGAATTTTAGCTGTTGAGCGGCGACCAGCTCGGATCGCTGCCGCCCTGGGGAGTTGGAATGCGGCGGATGGTGCCGCCGTTGACGGGCACGGCGTGGAGCGAGGCGTTGCCGCTTCCGCGCTGGGTGCGGTGGAACAGCACGAACTGGCCATTGGGCGCCCAGCTGGGCCCCTCGTCCTGCCATCCGTCGGTGAGGATGCGGGTGCCGCCGCCCGACGCGCTCATCACGCCGATGTTGAAGCTTCCGGCGATGCGCGTGAAGGCGATGAGGTCGCCACGCGGGCTCCACACAGGCGAGGCGAAGCGGCCGCCGCCGAAGCTGATCCGGCGCTGGCCGCCGCCGCCCGAATCCATCACGTAGAGCTGTTGCGTGCCGGATCGCTCGCTTTCGAACACTATCCGGCGGCCGTCGGGCGAATAGCTCGGCGAGGTGTCGGCACCGGGCGCCGTCGTCAGCCGGCGCGGAACACCGCCATCGGCATCGACGACATAGATGTCGGTGTTACCGTCGCGGGCCCAGGAAAAGACGATGTTGCGGCCATCGGGCGAGAAGCGCGGCGCGAAGGTCACGGCGCCGCCGGGAACGAGCAACCGCTCGCGGCCCGAGGCGACGTCGAGCACGAATACCCGCGGCTTTCTCGCCAGCGTGCCGGTGTAGACCAGCCGGTCGCCGCGAGGGCTGAAGCGCGGCATGGTCACCGTGGCCCGGCCGGGCGTCAAATAGCGCAGGTTGGAGCCGTCGCTGTCCATCAGCGCGATCCGCTTGACCCGGTTGGTCTTGGGGCCGGTCTCGGCGACATAAACGATGCGCGTGTCCAGGAACGGCTGTTCGCCGGTCAGCCGGGCATAAACCAGGTCGGCGCACTTATGCGCGGCCCGGCGCCAGTCGCCTTCGGCCACGACGAAGCCCTGACTTGCAAGCTGGCGTCCGGCAGTGACGTCGTGGAGCAGGCAGGCGACGGTCAGCCGCCCGCCGCCGCGCGGCTCGACATAGCCGGAAACGAGCGCTCCGGCGCCGGTATTGCGCCATTCCGAATAGGCGGGCGCACCGGCCTCACCGACCGAGTAGGACGGCATGCCGGTAGGCCCGAGCGGGGTGAAAGCGCCGGTCGAGCGCAGGTCGGACGCGACGACCTCGGCAATCTGGCGGCCGAGCGGCGGCGCTCCGCCGGTAGACGGCATGGCGGGAACGGCGATGGTCTGGGCCGAGCGGACGCTTCCGCCGACGACCTCGGGCGGCTCCTCCTGCTCCTGCGAATAAGCCACGGTCGCGAGCGCAAGCGCGGCGCCGAACAATGCCAGTTTCCGGATCATTTTCTCACCCTGTACCTGATGGTGGTTTCCTTCCAGCCGCCGTCGTCCGTGTCGTAAAGGTCGGCCGGCAGGCGGAACGGCGCGCAATCGGCGAAAATACGGCGCACCTGGTCTTCGAGCAGTTCGCCATATTTGCCGCGGTATTCCGACGGACCCGCAAGCGAAGTAATCACCGGCGGGCGTGCAAGCCGGCCGGAGCGGGCGAAGCTCAATTTGACCTGCATCGACACTTCGTCGGCGCCTTCGCCGAGATAGGGCTGGCGCTCGGCGCAGCGCTGCGCCTGGTTGGCGATCGACGTGGCGATGTTGGTGCGGGCGCGGGCGTTGAAGGTTGGAGCGGCGGGCTTCGAAGGGCCAGCGCGCGGGGCGAGATCGTCGTCCAGCTTCGCCAGGAAATCGTCGCCGAGGCCGGGGCGCTGGGCCGGCCTGGGCGCCGGGCGCTGCTGAGGCTTGGGCGGCTGGCGCTGGGCCTGTCGCGGAGCAGGCGGCTGGGGGCGAGCGACGGGCTGGGGGACCGCGCGGGGCGTTGGCGGCGGCGGCGCGGCCTGCGGCTCGGGCATCGCTTCCTGGAGCGGCGCGGGCGGCGGGGCGGAGGGCGGCGACACCGCCTGCGGAGCGGCGGCCTCGAGCGCCACCTCCTCGACGAAATCGACTTCCATCGCCGGCGGCTCGGACTGCTCGTCGAGATCGGCCAGGCTCATCGACAAAGCCGCGATCAGCGCGACGTGAAGCGCAAGCGCTAGCCCGGCGCCTTCCCATTCGAAGCGGTCGGCCGTCATTCGCCCTCCCCGCCGACCGAAACGAGGGCGACGCGGTTTAGCCCCGCGCGGTTCAATTCGCCCATCACCCGCATGACCTTGCCGTAGTCGAGGCGCTTGTCGGCCCGCAGGTAGATCCGGCGGCCCTCGGCGGGCTCGGGCTGAGCGGCAATGTCGGCCAGTCGCTGCGAAAGCGCGGAGTCGCTGACGGCCACGTCATCGATGAACAGCGCCCCCTTCTCGTCGAGGGCGATCTGGACCGGCTTGGAGTCCTGGTCGAGCGCCTTGGCGCGGCTCTCGGGCAAGTCGACCGGTACCCCGGCGACCAGCAGCGGTGCGGTGATCATGAAGATGATCAGCAGCACCAGCATGACGTCGACCAAGGGCGTGACGTTGATTTCCGCCATCGGCGCACGCCGCCGCCCGCGGCCTTTCGAGGGGAGGCTGACCGCCACCTAGCTTTCGACCTCCAGCTCGCGGCTCAAGGTGGCGTGGAAGCGGTCGGCGAAGCGGCCGAGGCGGGCCTCGAGCTTGTCGAGCCCGTGGCTAAGCCGGTTGTAGGCGATGACCGCCGGGATGGCCGCGAACAGGCCGATTGCGGTCGCGAACAGCGCCTCGGCGATGCCGGGCGC
>DASTDT010000191.1:0-13673 GCA_035710225.1 Sphingomicrobium sp. | reverse complement strand
CCGTAGGAGTCTGGGCCGTGTCTCAGTCCCAGTGTGGCTGATCATCCTCTCAGACCAGCTAAGGATCGTCGCCTTGGTGAGCCTTTACCTCACCAACTAGCTAATCCTACGCGGGCTCATCCCTGGGCGATAAATCTTTGGACCGAAGTCATCATCCGGTATTAGCAGTCGTTTCCAACTGTTATCCCGAACCCAAGGGCAGATTCCCACGCGTTACGCACCCGTGCGCCACTAGACCCGAAGGTCTCGTTCGACTTGCATGTGTTAGGCATGCCGCCAGCGTTCGTTCTGAGCCAGAATCAAACTCTCAAGTTGATAAACGACAAGCGCGGCGGAATAGGCCGCGCAAGCCGGATCTCTGGGAGCCGTTCCTGCACAAATATACAAACTGGTGTGTTTGCGTATTAGGACATTTGCTTCCTCCACCCCGGCAAGCCGAAGCGAAAGTCACATTAAGGAACGGCATAAATTTGACCGATCGACCGATACCCAGAGGCTATCGGAGACCGGGCCGCCGCCCACATGTCCCTTCATCTAAACCGACAATGTCAAAGAGCCGACGCGTCTTGCCCCCCGGTTCGTTGGTTCCGGGCGTCGGTATGCCGACTGGGAGAGACGCGAAACGGTGGCGGACCAAGTGGGCCGCCCCCGCTGCTGTGAGCGCCATATATGGGTGAGGATTTCACCCGTCAACGGCTTTTTTGAAAAATGTCGGATCGGTTGTGGCCGGTTCCGACTGCCTCGAGCGCTTCTTTAGGCCCGCAATCCTTTACGCCGACTGAATGTAATCGCGCATCGCCGACGCCTCAGCCTCGATCCGATCGATGCGGAACTTGACCAAGTCGCCGATCGACACCAGCCCGATCAGGCGTCCGTCTTCTACCACCGGCAGGTGGCGAATCCGGCGCTGGGTGATCAGCGCCAGGGCATTGAGGACGTCGGTGTCGCGGGTGACCGTTACCGCCGGCGCCGTCATCGCCCGCTCGACCGGCCAGTCGAGCACGCTCGCGCCATGCTCCTTGAGACAATACACCAGGTCGCGCTCCGACAGGACCCCAGCGACCGCGCCGTCGCGCAGCACGGGCAGGGCGCCGATGCGGTGCGTTCCGAGAAGGTCGATCGCGTCCCTCAGCAAGGCGTCGGCCTCGATCGTCTGGACCTCGCTTCCCTTGTCAGCGAGGATGGCGGCAATGCTCATCTTATCGGCTCCTGATCGCGCTCGGCCGGGCTTGATCGTGTCATGTTGCGCCTCCAAAGGGAAGCCATGCCCACGCCCGACCCTGCGCCGAAACCGGCCACCAAGCAGCGTGCCCGGCTGGTGCGGGCGATCCGCCTCGTTGCCGCGTTCGCCTTGGCCGTCGCGATCCTCGCCGTGGCGCTGGTCAGCATGAGTCAGGCGGAATGGCGAATTCACATGATGATCGCCACCGGCCTCGGCATGTTCCTGACCGTGCTGCTGGCCGGGGCGCTGATGCTGCTGCTGTTCTTTTCCTCCTCGAGCGGCCACGATGACGAGGCTGCCCGCTTCCATTCGAAGGACGACGAGCGATGACCAATCCCCGCGGCGAACCGATCCTTCGAATCGTGCCGGGCCCGACCGACATCAACGCCAACGGCCATATTTTCGGCGGCTGGGTCTTGAGCCAGATGGACATTGCCGCGGGCATCGTCGCCTCGCGCCGAGCCAACGGCCGAGTGGCGACGGTGGCGATCGACAAGATGGAGTTCATCGAACCCATCCACCTACGCGACCTGATCAGCGTCTATGCCGAGATCGAGCGAGTCGGCCGAACGTCGATCACGATCCGGGTCGAAGTGGTCGCGACCCGCGACCGGGGGGCGCGTCACCTTCAGGTGACCGAGGCTCTGTTCACTTTCGTCGCCCTTGATGACGATCACCGCCCGCGGGCGGTGGACCAGCCGGAGACGGGCGCCTAGAAATCGATCTGGGCGCGAACGCCGGCCATGTTGACCGAATAGTCGCGGTCGCCGTCTGCAACGATCGCCGCATCGTCATAGATGATGTGACCGGCATTCAGCCCGAACAGCAGATAATCGCTCGGCTTCCAATTCAGGCTGGCCTGAAGCGCGTTCTGAACTCCGCCTTCCAGCCCCTCGTCTTCGAGATCGAGATAGTCCCACCGAAGGTTGAGCGCGAAGGCGCCCCAGCCACCCTCCGAAAACGGCCGTTTGACCTTGACCCGGTCGAACTTGCCGCTTTTGTAGCCGCGGCTTTCGCCGGTGAAGAAATAGCCGCCCTCGATGTATCCTCCGAAGAAGGTCGGATCACCGCCGAATGCGCGGCTGACCTTCTGCCAATAGGCCTCGCCGGCGAGGTGGAAGGGGCCGAAGATTCCGGCGGCCTCCAGGCCGAGCCCGGTCTCCTTCTCTGCGCCGGTTATGGTTCCGGTATCGACGAAGCGCACGTCGGTGGTGTGGATCGCCGGGCGCTGGCGGTAGCGGACGCTTTCGGCGGCGTCGTTGAGCACGCGGTGGTGCGCGGATGCGCCGAAGTGCAGCTGGCTGCTGCCCATCACCGGCGCATACACCACACGGCCGTCGACGCTGTAACTGTTATTGTCGTCGCCGACGCTGTTCAGGTCGGAGACGCTGTCGCTGAACAGGCCTGCCTGTGCGAGGAACTGGCCCTTGGAATATTGCGCCGACACGCCGACCCGCCGTTCGAAGCCGAAGGCGTCGGTGAAGGCCGCGCGCTCGATGAAGGAGCTGTGCAGCGAGCTGGTCAGCTCATCGAGCGACTGAAAGTTATTGTGCTGGCCGACGGTCAGTTCCCACGGCCCGGTCTTGTAGTTGAGGAAGGCGTCGGCAAATTCGACGCCGTCGGCGAAGTCTAGCTCGAACTTGTAGCCGAAACCGCCGGGCACCGTTCCTTCAACACCGAGGCGGGCACGGCGGACTTCTTTCGAAAAGCCAAGCCCCTTGTTGCTGTAGCCGTCGGGCCCGTCGACTAGACCAACATCGTACATGAGCCGGCCGCGCGGCTTGAACGTCCAGCCCGCCTCCTTGTCCTCGAATTGCGGTGCGCCCTTCCATGACGGCACGGTCTTGGCCTGCACCGCTTTGACGGATTCGAGCGACGCCTGGAGCGCTTCCACCTGCGCCTGAAGCAGCTCGATCTGCGCCCGCAGCGCGTCGACCGGCTCGGCGGCGACAATGGCCGCGTCGGCGGCGGCGTCGGATGGGTCCGGTTCGGTCGGCTCGCTGGCGGCGGGTGGCTCACCGGCTTCCTGGGCGAGTGCCGGCGAGCTGAGTGCGAGGCTGCTGGCGCCCATAAGGGCGGCGATCAAGATCTTGCGAGTCATGTTGAAGAAGGTCCCTTCCCCCGAGTGAATTGCGTGGCGAACTGGCCGAATGCCGACCCCCCGGCATTCGGCCGAGTGCTATTTGAGGCTTGCGAGATTGAGCGGCGACAGGTTGCGCGCGGCCTGCTGGCTGCGGGCCCGCACGTTGTTCGGCGCGGCGACCAGGCCAAGCTGGCGCATGTAGCCGTTCGGCCCGACGGCGCTTTCCTTGGTCATTTCGGCCACGAATGCGCGGATCGCCGGGATCGCCCGGACATGCGCGTTCTTGACGTAGATGTAGAGCGGCCGCGCTCCGGGATAGCCGAAGGTCGCGATCGACTGATAGGTCGGCTGAACGCCATTGATCGCCACGCCCTTCAGCTTAGCGGTGTTCTCTTCGAGAAAGCTGTAGCCGAAGAACCCCAGCGTGTTCGGATTGGCGGCCAGCTTCTGAACGATCAGATTGTCGTTCTCGCCCGCCTCGACGAAGGCGCCGTCTTCGCGCAGTCCCTGGCACACGGCCTTGTACTTGGCCTCGTTCGATTTCTTGAGCGCGGTCATCGCCGCATTGGTCTCGCACCCGGCGGCCATGATCAGCTCGTTGAGCGAATCGCGCGTGCCGCTAGTCGGCGGCGGCCCGTAGACGCGGATGGGGATCGCCGGAAGTTTGCCGTTTACGTCCTTCCACGTCTTGGCGCGCTGCGGCTTGCCGAACGGGGTCTTGGCCAGCGCCAGATAGAGCTCGCGCTGGGTAAGGCCGGAGATCCCGGTCGACCGTGCGGTCGCCAGTGCAAGGCCGTCGACCCCGATCTGGATTTCGGTGATCTGGGTGACTCCGTTCGCGGCGCAGGCCTTGGCCTCGGACGCCTTCATCCGCCGCGACGCGTTCGAGATGTCTGGATAGCGCTCGCCGACGCCGGAGCAGAACAGCTTGAAGCCCGCGCCGGTGCCGGTCGATTCGATGACCGGCGAGCCGAGGCGCGGGTTGGCGCGTGCGACCCGCTCGGCCGCCGCCTTGGCAAACGGGAACACCGTCGACGAGCCGACCGCGCGCATGCCCGTGCGGGCGTCGGCGGCGGAAGCAAGGACTACGGTCAACGCGGCGGCAACGAGCATCAGGTGACGGTTCATTTTGGATCCCCTCCGGCGGCGTCCAGCCGCTGACGAGTCCGGATTAGGCAAGCGCCGTGACGTTGCCGTGACGGGTCTGTTACATTCGCATGACAAGCGGATACGAAAAAGGCGGGCCGCTCACCGCAACCCGCCTTTCCCTTACTTGCACCGTTGCGCCGGCGTCAGGCGGCTGCGCCCTCACCGTCATTGTCGGTCGGCCGCGCGCGCCGCGGACGGCGGGCCGGACGCACGGGCTCGGACTCGTCGGACGTGGCGCTTTCGTCTGCTGCGCCGATCGCGGGTGGAAGCGCATCGAACGGCATTCGCTGGCCATCGTCGAATGAATTATCCGCACCGCGTCCGTTACCGGCAGGCCGCCGCTCGGGGCGCTCCTCGCGGTCAGGGCGAGCGGCGCGCTCGGGACGAGCCTCACGTTCCGGGCGATCCTCGCGGTCGGATCGGGCGGCGGGGCGGTCGGGGCGATCCTCGCGCTCGGGCCGGTCGTCGCGTCCGCGAGCGTGGCGGCGCGGCTGGCGCTCTTCGGCTTCGAACTCGCCGTCGCCTTCCGCCTCGACCAATTCCTCGCCCTCATCGTCGCCCTCATCGTCGCCATGCTGGCGGCGCTGCTCTTCGAAGCGCACCCGGGTTTCGCCGAGCATTCGGAAATAATGGTCCGCGAACTGGAGATAGTATTCGGTCTGCACGCGGTCGCCCGAAAGCTGCGAATCGCGCGCCATGTTCTTGTATTTTTCGAGCAGCTGCGCGGCATTGCCGCGTTGCCGGTTGTCGCGGGCATTGCCGCTGTTTCCGGGCGCTCCCTGGGGACGCTGTCCACCGCGGCCACGACGGCGGCCGCCCTGACGATTATTGATCAAATGCAAGTTTCCCTGTCGCACTGGCGCCGACTTGTCCGGCGCCTTGTCCTGTCCAGTCCCTTCAAACGGGCCTTGTTCTTCCGTGTGCAGCCTCTTGCCGGGGCGTACCAATCACCGCTTTTGATAGCGGCAGGTCTTTTCAGCGGAAGATCGGGCGGAAGCGCATCAGTACGAGTGATTGCGGCCCCTTCCCTGTCGCCCGATGTAAGGGCAGAGCGTCGAAATTCCAAGCTTTTTGTTTCAGCCCGCAACCAGAAGGGCACGTGGACGGCCGGCGAGGTCCTTCGCCGCGCGCGTGGCGAGCCCGTGTCCGGCAAGGACTTTGGCGACCGCCTCGCTCTGGTCGAAGCCGATCTCGATCGCGGCAAGCCCGCCGGGGGCGATCAGCCGGGCGATGTCCGGCGCCAGGCGTCGATAATCGTCCAGCCCGTCGGGGCCGGCGAACAGCGCCTCGCCCGGCTCGAATTCGGCGACCCCGGGGCCGAGCTCGGCATCCTCGGCCACGTAAGGCGGGTTAATGAGGACGAGGTCGAACCGCTCGCTGATACCATTCGCCCAGTCGCCGCGGCGAAACGTCGCCCGGGCTGCGAGGCTGAGGCGCCGGGCATTGGCCCGCGCATATTCGAGCGCCGATTCCGAAGCGTCGACGCCAATGCCGGTGGCGCGGGGCCATTGGTCGAGCGCGGCAAGCAGCAGCGTGCCCGGCCCTGTGCCGAGATCGAGAATTCGCGACGGCGCGCCGGCGGCGAAGTGGTCGAGCGCGGCGACGATCAGCGTTTCGCTGTCGGGCCTCGGAACGAGTACTCCTGGACCGACCTCGAGCTCGATGTTCCAGAAGGCGCGGCGGCCGGTGATGTAGGCGACCGGCTCGCCTTTTTCGCGGCGGTCGATGTAGGTTTCGAAGGATTGCGGAGCCGCGGCCGCGGGCGGGTTGAGCAACAGGCTGTCCCGCTCGACCCCTAGCGCGTGTGCCATCAGCAGCTCGGCGTCCAGCCTTGGCGTGTCGCTGATCTTCTTGAGCCGGGTCGCCGCGCGGGCGAGCGCCCGGGCAATGCCCGTCATGCCTCGTCCAGGCTGGCGAGGCGGGCGGCTTCGTCCTCGGCGATCAGCGCTTCGGTCAGCTCGCCAAGCCCCGGGCCGGCGAGGATCTCGTCAAGCTTGTGCAGGGTGAGGTTGATGCGGTGGTCGGTTACTCGGCCCTGCGGGAAATTATAGGTGCGGATGCGCTCGGAGCGATCGCCCGAGCCGACCATCGACTTGCGCGCTCCGGCGCGCTCCGATGCCAGCCGCTCGCGCTCGAGCTCGAACAATCGGGTGCGCAGCACCTTCATCGCCTTGGCCTTGTTCTTGTGCTGGCTCTTCTCGTCCTGCTGGATGACGACGAGACCGGTCGGAAGGTGCGTGATCCGGACCGCGCTGTCGGTGGTGTTGACCGACTGGCCGCCCGGCCCCGACGAGCGGTAGACGTCGATCCTGAGGTCCTTGTCGTCGATCTGGACGTCGACTTCCTCGGCCTCGGGAAGCACCGCCACGGTCGCCGCCGAGGTATGAATTCGCCCGCCGCTTTCGGTTGCGGGCACGCGCTGGACCCGGTGGACCCCACTCTCGAACTTGAGCCGTGCGAACACGCCCGTGCCGTTGATCGAGGCCACCGCTTCCTTGTAGCCGCCGACGTCCGACGTGGACGCGCTGATCAGTTCGAACCGCCAGCCCTGCTCCTCGGCGAACCGCTGGTACATGCGCAAGAGGTCGCCGGCGAACAGCGCCGCTTCGTCGCCGCCGGTGCCGGCGCGTAGCTCGAGCATCGCGGCCCGCTCGTCGGCGGAATCTTTGGGCAGCAGCTTGAGCGCGAGCGCCCGCTCTGCTTCGGGCAGCCTGTCCTCGATGTGGGCCAATTCCTCCTCGGCCATCGCCCGCATGTCCTCGTCGGCGTCGCGAGTCATCTCCTTCAGCGAGTCGCGCTCGGCACGCAGCCTGCGCACCTCGCGCGCGGCCGCGGCGACCGGCTCGACCTGGGCATATTCCTTCGACAGCCGGACGAATTCGTCGGGGGCAAGGTCGGGCGCGGCCATCGCCGCGGCGAGGTCGTGCTTCTTCGCCTCGAGCGACGCGATCTTGTCGAGCGAAATGGGCTTCACCGGCGCAGCGCCTCCACCAGCGACCCGAACGCGACCGCGCGCTGCTCCCCGCTTTCGAGGTCTTTGACCTGCGCCTCGGCGGCTGCAACCTCGTTATCGCCGAGGATGACCGCGAACCGCGCGCCCGTGGCATTGGCGCGCTGAAGGCGCTTTTTCATGTTGCCCCGAAAGGCCATGTCGGCGGCGATTCCGGCGCGGCGCAGGTCGGCGAGTAGGCCGCCGGCAACCCGCTCCGCCGCGTGTCCGAGCGGAATCATGACGGTATCGCCGAGCTCGGGGGCGGGCTCGTCGATCATCATTGCAAGCCGCTCGATGCCCGCGGCCCAGCCGACCGCCGGGGTGTGTGGCCCGCCGAGCGCTTCGACGAGGCCGTCGTAGCGCCCGCCGCCGAGCAATTGCGACTGGGCGCCAAGCTCCTCAGTGACGAACTCGAACGCGGTGTGACGGTAATAGTCGAGGCCGCGCACCAGCCGCGGCTCTCGCTCCCATTTGACCCCGGCGTCGTCGAGACCGCGGGTGACCGCCTCGAAGAAGGCGCCCGCCTCGACGGTAAGGAAATCGTCGATGCCCGGCGCACTGTCGGCGATCGGCCAATCCTGGTGCGCTTTGGAATCGAGGATCCTGAGCGGATTCCGTTCGACCCGCGCGCGGCTGTCCTCGCTGAGGTCGGCGGCATGGCGCTTGAAATGGGCATGAAGCGCGTCGCGCCACTTCTGGCGGGTCTCGGGGTCGCCGAGCGTGTTGAGGCGCAGCGTCGAGCGGTCGGCGAGGCCAAGCTCCGCCAGCAGCTGGGCGGCAAAGGCAATCGCCTCGACGTCCGCCTGAGGCTCGGCGGCACCGATGATCTCGGCATCGAGCTGGTGGAACTGGCGGAAGCGGCCCTTCTGCGGGCGCTCGTAGCGGAACGCCGGGCCATGGGTAGCGACCTTCAACGGCGCGAACTGTTGCCAGCCCTCGCTGAGATAAGCGCGGGCGATTCCGGCGGTGAACTCCGGCCGCATGGTGACGGAATCGCCGCTACGGTCCTCGAAGCTGTACATTTCCTTGGAGACGACGTCGGTGGTTTCCCCGAGCGAGCGTGCGAACACCGCGGTTGGCTCGAGGATCGGCACCTCGACCCGCTTGAAGCCGAACAGCCGCCGCACTTTGTCGAAAGCCGCGACGACCGCTGCCATCCGGTCGGCCTCGGGGCCGAGCAGGCTCTGCATTCCGCGTACGGGCTGGGGCGTTGAACTCATCGGCAGGGCCATTGGCATATTTTGCGGTTTTCACAAATGACCGAAGGGCCTAGTTGCCCGCCATCATGAACATCGACCTGATTCCGCCCGGCGCCGACGTGCCGAACATCGTCAACGTGCTGATCGAGGTGCCGATCGGCGGCGAGCCGGTGAAATATGAGTTCGACAAGCTGTCGGGCGCGATGGTCGTCGACCGCATTCTCCATACGCCGATGCGCTACCCCACCAATTACGGCTTCATTCCGCAGACCCTGTGCGACGACGGCGACCCGCTCGACTGCCTGGTGATGACCCGCTGGACGCTCCAGGCGGGCGTGGTCATCGCGGTCCGCCCGGTCGGCGTGCTCTATCTGGAGGACGAGGCCGGCGGCGACGAGAAGATTCTGGCGGTGCCGGTGACCCGAGTCTCGCCCTATTACAAGGACGTCGCCGACTACACCGACCTGCCGCCGATCGTGGTCGAGCAGATCGAGCACTTCTTCACCCACTACAAGGACCTCGAGCCCGAAAAATGGGTCCGGGTCGGCACCTGGGGCAATGCCGAGGCGGCGCGAAAGGTAATCGCGGATTCGATCATCCGCGCCGACGCTATTCCGGCCTAGTTCCGCCCGCACCGCCCGGCGCGCGCTGGAAGCGGCGCGGAAGGAACAGCTTGCGGAACGAGATCGAGACGGTTCGGCCGATCGGCTCGAGCCGGTCTTCCTGGTAGGCGAAGGGCGTGATCCCGTCGCTGCCGCGCACCTCGGGCCGAGCGTTGAACAGGTTCTTGACCTCGAAACGGACTGAGCTGCCGAGGAAGAAACGGTTCTTGGCGACCAGGTCGAAGCGCTCGCCGAGGTTGGCGAACAGCCGCAGGTCGACGGTCGCATAGTCGCCGAACTTGAGGTCGGGACCGGTGGCGCTGTCGACCCGCGTCGCGCTCCGCCAGTCCGTGCTCAGCCGCGCGCCGACGCCATTGTTGTAATAACCGGCCTCGGCCTCGACGACATGGCGCGGCCGGGCGCCGGTCGAGCCGACCGCTTCCCCGTCGAGATAGTCGAGGGTCGGGAGGTCCGAGGCAATCTCGAGCTCGTCCTTCAAGGTGATGGTGTGGTTGAGCGAAAAGGTCAGCCGGCCACCGTTGCGCCCGCCGAACATCCCGCCGCCACGTCCGCCGCCGCGTCCGCCACCGCCGAAACCGCGCTCGCGCGGCGGCCCGTCGCCAGCGCCGGCGCCGGGAGCGCGGCCGGCCGCCGGAGGCGGCGCGCCCTCTGCGGTGGGCGGCGGAGCGCCGTCCGTCGTCGGCGGGGGAGCGCCTTCGCTCCGCTGGCGCCCTTGCCAGCCGCCACCCTGGCCGCCGCCGCCGCCAAAGCGGGCGCGGAGCGCCTGGATCTGTTCGCGGCTGGGAGTCGCGGACTTGAGCTGCTTGGAGAAGTTGAGGCCCCAGCGGATGGTGTCGCGCCGCGACTGCTCGCCGTTGACCGGCCGAAGGTCGACCCGAACCAGATTGCCGAGCCCGTCGCGCTCGAAGCGGCCCGGAAAGGCGGCCTCGAGCGCCGGGGTTGCGGCGGGAAAGCCGATCTGCGGATTGCGGATCGTCTGGCTGACATATTCGGCGCGCAGCCGGAGGTCCGGATCGTCGGGGAGCACCTCCCAATTGCCGCCGACCTTCCACACCGTGCGGCGATCGGAATCGAGGTTCGGGTTGCCGCCGGTCAGGGTCGCCACCTCGACGGTTTCGCCATTGACCCCATCGAAAAATGGAACGCCACTGGTCTCGACCAGCGGATTGCCGAGCTGCAGGAGGCTCGGCGCGCCTTCTTCACGGGTATAGCTGGCGATGAGGTTGAGACGGCGGGTCGGCGCCCAGGTCAAGCCGCCGCCGACGCTGGTCAGAAGGCCGAAATCGCTGAACTGGGTGACCCCGCCGTTGGCGTTTGCCGACAGCCGGCCGATCGCGCTGTCGCGGGCGGTTATCGGAACGTCGAGGTTGATCGACCCTTCGCCGATAGTCCGGCCAAGGTCGGTTTCGGTTACGATGTCGCGGCGGCGCGCCTCGCTGTCGAAGTCGAGTCGCGACAAGCCGCCCTTGATGGTGGTGCTGACGTTGCCGGCGGGAAGCTTTAGGACCGGTCCGTTGGCAGTAACGTCGAAGCCGAAGCTGGTGCGGGTCGAATTGCTTTCGTCGTCGGTCAGGGCGGTGACGACGCTTCGCTCGGAATCGCTCCCACTGCGCTCATACTCGCCATTGGCCGAGGCGCTCAGCCGCCATTCGCCACGGGTCGCATTGTAGATGCTGCCGAGGCCGAGGGTAGTCGTCCTGCTTTCGCGGGTGAGGACGTCGGTCGGATCGAAGTCCGCCAGGCCTGAGCGGGAGCGGCCGTGGCTGACGCCGGCCTCGCCGGTCACCGTGAGGGCGCCCGTTTCGCCGACCGGGCGGTTGTGGGTGCCGGTGACCCGCGCTGACCGGGCCGCGCCAACCAGTGTCCGGGCAAAGCGTTCGTCGGGGCCGCGCGCCGGATCGAAGGCAATGTCGCGCTCGTCCTCGTAGAGCGGATTATTGCCCTCGATGCGGGCATTTAGCGAGGTGCGCTTGCCTTGGCGGATCAGCAATCGCGTCGCCTCGGCGAGACCGCCGGTATAATCGCCGTCGGTCGCGGCCGTTCCGCGAAGCTCGACCGAGGTCGAGTTGAAGCGCGGGCGAAGGACAATGTTCACCACCCGTTGGTCGGCGGTGTAGCCGTATTTCAGGGCGACTTCCTCGGGCAAGATTTCCATCCGCTGGATCGCCTCGGGCGGGAGGTCGCGAAGCTCGCGAAAGCCCGAGATGCGCTGGCCGTTGAGGAGCAGGATCGGTCGACCACCGGAGCGGCCGCGGGCGCTTCCAGTCTGGCTCTCGACCGCTTCCAGCAGTTCCGAGATGGTGGTCGCGCCGGTGGCGCGAATGTCGCGCGCATCGAGTACGTTCTCGGGCGGGATGTCGCCAACGACCTGGCCGGGCAGGCGCTGCCCGACGACGACGATCGCTTCCTCATCCTCCTCGGCGAGGTCTTCTTCTGAGGGCCCAGCCGGCTGGGCGGCAGCCGGGGTGGCCTGCTGGGCGATGGCCGGCAATGACGAGGAGGCGGCGAGCATGGCAACGATAAGTCTGGTCATCCCGCGGCCCTCGCAGCCGCAACATGAACTCTCACTGTCGCCGGGCCTCCATGATCGACCAACTGGCGCGAGCGACCTGCGAACGGCAGTGGCGACGAAGTCGTCAGGCGATCAGCTTCAGTCCGGCGATGGCCGCGACGATGGTGAAGATGAGCCCAATACGCACGAGGCTGGCGGGCTCTGCGAAAAAGGCGATCCCGACCAGCACCGTGCCGACCGCGCCGATGCCCGCCCACACGGCATAGGCCGTTCCCATAGGGATGGTGCGCGCTGCATATTCGAGCAGCGCCATGCTGATGGCGACCGACACCAGGAAAGCGATCGTCCATGGCACGTTGCGAAAGCCGTCGACGAAGCGCAGCGACGTGGTGAAGCCGACTTCGAACAGCCCGCCAAGGATCAGCCAGAACCAGGCCATGACCGTGTCTCCTAGGTTACCGTCTCGATCGTCGACTGGTCGATCGACCGCGTGCGCGCGGCCATGATGCAGCCGGCGACGATCAGCGCCGCGCCGGCTACGGTAAACGCCGACACCGTTTCCCCGAACACGATCCAGCCGAGCACGGCGGCGTAGACGAAGCCGCTATATTCGGTCGACGAGAGATAGGCCGCCCCGGCGCGGGCATAGGCCCAGGCGAGCAGCAGCATGCCGGCGATCGACAGCAGAGTCGCAAGCAGCAAGGCGCCCTCGCGGCCCGCCGGATAGTCGGGAATTCCCGCCAAAGGTGCGGCCAGCCAGAAGCCGATCCCGCCGAACAGGAATTGAAAGAAGGCGATTTCCAGCGGCCGGGCGTTCTGCGCCTGCGGTCGCATGACGACGATGTTGACGGCATAGCACAGAGCCGAAGCCAGAATTGCAAGCGAGCCCCACAGCGCTTTCTCGCCAAGCTCGGCGCGTCCCTGACCGATGAAGATCAATGACACGCCGGCGAAGGCAAGGAGCGAACCGGTGGCCATGCCCTTGCCGACTGGCTCGTGGAGAAAGACCGCAGCGAGGACCAAGGCGATGAGCGGCGCGACGAAGGCGAGCGCGATGGCCTGCGCCATCGGGACATGGGCCAGGCCCCAAAAGAACAGGAAGGCCATCGGCACCATCAGGACTCCGCGGGCCAAATGAAGTTTCATCGCCCGTACCGTCGGCTTGCGCTGGCGGGTGAGGAAGTAGAGCGGGCCGACGATCAGCACCGCTGCGATCGATCGCCAGCACAGGGTCGCATAGGCGCCGATGTCGAGCGTCAGCCCCTTCATTACCGCGTCCATCGTCGACAGCGCGCCGATCGCCAGCAGCGCGACGGCGAAGGCGAGATAGGGTTGTTGGCGGACCTCGTTCATGCTTCGCCGCCATAACCGGGGCGGCGGGCTGGGCAAGCGTTAGCGGATGATCATTCGCTCGCCGGCAATCTCGATATTGCCCATGCGCGCCAGGAATGATTGGCCCAGCAGCGAGATTTCGGAACCCTCGAGGACCGCGCCCGGAACCTGATCGACCCGCTTGCCGTCGAGGCTGACGCTGTCGAGAATGACCGTTTGGCCGCGCACCGCGCCCGACGCGCCCGATCCGATGACGGCGTAGTTAGCGGGGTCGAGCGGTATTCCGATGCGGCGGGCATCGGCCTCGGTCAGGGCGACAGCGGTGGCGCCGGTATCGACGATGAAGTCGACGCCCTGGCCATTGACCAAGGCACGGGCATAAAAGTGGCCATTGGCTTGGCGGGTCAGTGTCGTCCATGGCCCGGTAACTGCGGCGTTGGCAGCCTGGCGCGCCTGCGGCTCGACCATCAAGGTGCGGCCGGACGACGTCGGCGTTGCGGCGAGCGGAGGAAACTGGCCCGTCGGCATCAGCGCTCCGATGACAAGGCCGAATGCGGCGAT